>NZ_JAMCCO010000002.1:0-185000 GCF_023371205.1 Parvivirga hydrogeniphila | reverse complement strand
CGTCCCGGTCGAGCTTGCTCCCGGGGCCCTAGAAGCCAAGAGTCGATCTGGTTTCAGTCCGCGCATGCGGCACAGTATCCGGTTTTCAGGGCTCAGGCCCTGGCGCGCGTCCTTCGGGGCGCGTTCTGCACCTTGAAAGCTGTATAGCGTGATCGAGAATCGCGAATAGTACTCAGGCCAAGATACTAAGAGCACACGGTGGATGCCTTGGCACTGGAAGCCGATGAAGGACGTGGCAAGCTGCGATAAGCTCCGGGTAGGTGCACACGACCGTTGATCCGGAGATGTCCGAATGGGGAAACCCGGCTGGGGTCATGCCCAGTCACCCGTGCCTGAACACATAGGGCACGAGGAGGCAACCTGGGGAACTGAAACATCTAAGTACCCAGAGGAAGAGAAATCAACCGAGATTTCCCTAGTAGTGGCGAGCGAACGGGAAACAGCCTAAACCCGCGTATGCGTATAGCCTGTGGGCGTTGCTGCGCGTGGGGTTGTGGGAGTCATCATCTCAGGGCCACAGACCTGGGGCGGAGTTACCAATCGATGTGGTAGCAGAACGGTTTTGGAAAAGCCGGCCATAGAGGGTAAAAGCCCCGTACGCAAAACCGCGTCGACTCCGCGCATGACCACCCGAGTACTGCAGGACACGTGAAATCCTGTAGGAATCCGGGGGGACCACCCTCCAAGGCTAAATACTCTCCAGTGACCGATAGTGGACCAGTACCGTGAGGGAAAGGTGAAAAGCACCCCGAGAGGGGAGTGAAATAGTACCTGAAACCGTGTGCTTACAAGCAGTCGGAGCCCGGAAGGCCGTCTCTTCGGAGACGGCAGGGTGACGGCGTGCCTTTTGTAGAATGAGCCAGCGAGTTACGGTGTGCAGCAAGGTTAAGCTTAGAAGCGAGCCGCAGCGAAAGCGAGTCTTTAAACGGGCGTTGAGTTGCACGTCGTAGACGCGAAGCCAGGTGATCTATCCATGGGCAGGCTGAAGCGGGGGTAAGACCCCGTGGAGGGCCGAACCCACTTCGGTTGAAAACGGAGGGGATGACCTGTGGATAGGAGTGAAAGGCTAATCAAACCTGGAGATATCTCGTTCTCCCCGAAATAGCTTTAGGGCTAGCCTCGATCGTTCAGTACCGGTGGTAGAGCACTGGATGGCCTAGGGGGCTTCACCGCTTACCGAAGTCAGCCAAACTCCGAATGCCGGTACTCCAGAGATCGGGAGTCAGACAGTGGGGGCTAAGCTTCATTGTCGAGAGGGAAACAGCCCAGACCGCCTGCTAAGGTCCCTAAGTTCCAGCTAAGTGGCAAAGGATGTGCGTCTGCCCAGACAACCAGGATGTTGGCTTAGAAGCAGCCACCATTTAAAGAGTGCGTAATAGCTCACTGGTCAAGTGGACATGCGCCGACAATACACGGGGCTCAAGCTGGATACCGAAGCAGCGGACTTCGCGTATGCGGAGTGGTAGGGGAGCATTCTGTTCGGGACGAAGTCGGCGGGTGACCGTCGGTGGACTGGACAGAAGAGCGAATGCTGGCATGAGTAACGAGAGAAGTGCGAGAAACACTTCCGCCGTATGCCTAAGGGTTCCTGGGCAAGGCTAATCCTCCCAGGGTCAGTCGGGAGCTAAGGCGAGGCCGCAAGGCGTAGTCGATGCACAACAGGTCCACATTCCTGTACCACTGGCAGCGCGTTATCACCGATGGGGTGACGGAGAAGGGTAGCCGATCCGGGCGTTGGTCGTCCCGGTTCAAGGCCGTAGGGCGTGGGATAGGCAAATCCGTCCCACACACAAGCCCGAGAGCTGATGACGAGTCGCTTGAGACGAAGTCGGTAAGCCCATGCTTCCAAGAAAAACCTCTAGGGAGTTCTGCCGGTGCCCGTACCCCAAACCGACACAGGTAGGCAGGTAGAGCATACCAAGGCGATCGAGAGAACTACGGTTAAGGAACTCGGCATAATGGCTCCGTAACTTCGGGAGAAGGAGCACCTCGGACCGTGATCATCCTTGCGGTGTGAGCGGACCGGGGTCGCAGTGAAACGGCCCAAGCGACTGTTTACTAAAAACACAGGTCTCTGCTAAGTCGTAAGACGACGTATAGGGACTGACGCCTGCCCGGTGCTGGAAGGTTACGGGGAGGGGTCAGCGTCCTTCGGGACGCGAAGCTCTGAACCTAAGCCCCAGTAAACGGCGGCCGTAACTATAACGGTCCTAAGGTCAGCGGAAGCTAGCCTTAGAGAAATCTGGCTATATGCTGGAAAGCCTGAGGATCCCACGCTACCAGGCGCACGATCGTGTCAGAGCCGACTGATACGCTTGCGTCGGTGACAATGCGATGGGTGCAGGTGATCAGCAGGAAAGGCCGGACGCGGGCTGGGTGGTCGGGTTCGTCGATGGGGAAGGCACGTTCAGCGTGTCCATCTTCGAGAACCGATCGACCGCAGCGGGCTGGCAGGTGTTTCCCGAGTTCGTCGTGACCCAAGGCGAGCGCAGCGTGACCGTGCTGCACGAGCTGCGGGACTTCTTCGGATGCGGTTCCGTGTATCGGAACCGGCGCCACGACGGGCACGTGGAAGACATCTATCGGTTTTGCGTCAGGCGTCGTGCAGACCTGATCGATCGCATCATCCCGTTCTTTGAAGCGAATAAGCTTCGCACCGCGAAACGAGAAGACTTCATGGTCTTCGTCCACGTGGTGCGGATGCTTCAAGCGGGCGAGCATCTCCGACCAGGAGGTCTCGACAAGATACGGTCGATCGTCGATGCGAGACGCCACGCAAGCAGCCGCCACGTCCGGAATCCTCAGAGACTGTACGCCAGACATCCGCTGCGCGGGTGAAGATACAGTCCGAGCCCCATGGCGACATGGGGAGACCGGCAGAAATGACCGGTCCGCCTGGCGAGCCTGCCAGGTCATCAAGTAACAGCACTGAGCGAAATTCCTTGTCGGGTAAGTTCCGACCTGCACGAATGGCGTAACGACTTGGGCGCTGTCTCAACCGTAGACTCGGTGAAATTGTACTATTCGTGAAGATGCGAATTACCCGCGGTAGGACGGAAAGACCCCGTGAACCTTTACTACAGCCTGATATTGATCTTTGGTTCGACGTGTAGAGGATAGGTGGGAGGCTGTGAAGCCGGGACGCCAGTTCCGGTGGAGCCACCGTTGGAATACCACCCTCGTCGGGCTGGAGGTCTAACCCTGTGCCGTGATCCGGGCAGGGGACCGTGTCAGGTGGGTAGTTTGACTGGGGCGGTCGCCTCCTAAAAGGTAACGGAGGCGCGCGTAAGGTCCGCTCAGAACGGTTGGCAATCGTTCGTAGAGTGCAAGAGCATAAGCGGGCTTGACTGCGAGACCCACAAGTCGAGCAGAGACGAAAGTCGGCTCTAGTGATCCGGCGGCTCAGAGTGGAATGGCCGTCGCTCAACGGATAAAAGGTACTCCGGGGATAACAGGCTGATCTTCCCCAAGAGTCCACATCGACGGGAAGGTTTGGCACCTCGATGTCGGCTCATCGCATCCTGGGGCTGAAGTAGGTCCCAAGGGTTTGGCTGTTCGCCAATTAAAGCGGTACGCGAGCTGGGTTTAGAACGTCGTGAGACAGTTCGGTCCCTATCCACCGTGGGCGCAAGAGACTTGAGAGAGCCTGTCCCTAGTACGAGAGGACCGGGATGGACGAACCTCTGGTGTACCAGTTGTCACGCCAGTGGCACCGCTGGTTAGCTACGTTCGGTTTGGATAACCGCTGAAAGCATCTAAGCGGGAAGCCAGTCTCAAGATGAGGTCTCTCACTGGGTCAACCAGGTAAGGCCCCTCGTAGACTACGAGGTTGATAGGCCGCAGGTGTACGCACAGCAATGTGTTCAGCCGAGCGGTACTAATCGGCCGAGGTCTTGGTCTTCTATTCAACGTTCTCGTGATCGCTATACAGCTCTCAGGGTGCAGGGCGCCCCGAGGGTTGAAAACCGGATAGCGGAAGCTTCCGGCGACGTGAGCCGCCGGGTGTGTTCAGTGGTTATGGCGGAGGGGGTACACCCGATCCCATTCCGAACTCGGAAGTTAAGCCCTCCAGCGCCGATGGTACTGCCCTGTAGAGGGTGGGAGAGTAGGTCGCCGCTGAACACACCCGGCGGCTCACGTTTTGCTGTGCATTGGGTGCGGGCATCATGGAGCGCTGCTGAGAGAGCCGCGCGTGCGCCGACCAGGTCCCGCTGGGAACACTGGCGGCGTCAGCAGGAGCCGTGGCGCTCCGGGTGCTATGATGTGCGCTCAGGTAGCGAACCTGCGGGCCGAGGCGCCTGCCGGTTGAAGGGAGACAGCGTGAAAGAGCGAGTCCAAGAAGTGCTCGAGACGATCAGACCGGCCTTGCAGGCCGACGGCGGGGACATCGAGCTCGTCGACGTCGTCGACGGCGTCGTGAAAGTCCGCCTCGTCGGGGCCTGCGGCGGGTGCCCGATGTCGCAGCTGACCCTGGCGAACGGGGTCGAGCGCGTGCTCAAGCAGGAGATCCCTGAAGTCGTGCGCGTCGAGCCCGTCTAGCCACGAGCGCAAGCACTGCAACGAGCGTCGCCATCCGGGCGGCGCTCGTCGTGTTTCTCGCGCACATCACGCTCGTGCAGCGTCCGCCCAGTGGCTTGTCGGTGCCGTTCGTCGGACGAGCATTGCGCCCAACATATAGGGCACGTACACTGTGTATGCGCTAGATATTGTGTTGCCTTTCGGGGGCATCGTGCGCGATGATCGACCAGCGAAGACTGAGAGGGACCGCCATGACCGAAGCCAAGAAGACCGCCTACGACCGCGCGATCGACGAGACCCTCTCCCCGAACAGTCTGAAGGTGCTTCGCAAGCGCTACCTCAAGAAGGACGACGAGGGGAATCCGATCGAGAACCCGTCGGACATGTTCGTGCGGGTGGCCGAGAACATCGCGTCTGCCGAAGCGCGCTACGGGGCGACGCCGGAGCAGGTCGAAGAGGTCGCGCACGACTTCTATCAGCTCATGACATCGCTGGACTTCCTGCCGAACTCGCCGACGCTCATGAACGCCGGGCGCGAGCTGCAGCAGCTTTCGGCGTGCTTCGTGCTGCCGGTCGAGGACTCGATGGAGTCCATCTTCGGAGCCGTGCGGGACACGGCCATCATCCACAAGTCGGGCGGGGGGACCGGCTTCTCGTTCTCCCGGCTGCGCCCGGCCGGAGACCAGGTGAAGTCCACGCAGGGCGTCTCGAGCGGCCCGGTGTCGTTCATGCGGGTCTTCAACCAGGCCACGGAGGCCGTGAAGCAGGGCGGCACCCGGCGCGGCGCGAACATGGGCGTCCTGCGCGTCGACCACCCCGACATCCTGCAGTTCATCACCTGCAAGGCGGACGGTGACTTCGCCAACTTCAACATCTCAGTGGCGCTCACGGAGAAGTTCATGGAGGCCGTCAAGGCCGGGGAGCCGTACGACCTCGTGAACCCGCGCAATGGCGAGATCGTCGGCCAGCTGGACGCTCGCGAGGTGTACGACAAGATCGTCGAGATGGCGTGGGCCACCGGTGATCCCGGCATCATCTTCATCGACCGCATGAACCGCGACAACCCGACTCCGCACCTGGGCGAGATCGAGTCGACGAACCCGTGCGGCGAGCAGCCGCTCTTGCCGTACGAGGCGTGCAACCTAGGCTCGGTGAACCTCTCGCACTTCGTGCGGCACACCGATGCGGGTCTGGACGTGGACTGGGACCGGCTCGCCGACGTGGTGCACCGAGCGGTGCGGTTCCTCGATGACGTCATCGACGTGAACGAGTATCCGCTGCCGAAGATCGCCGAGCTGGCGCGCGGGAACCGCAAGATCGGGCTCGGCGTGATGGGCTGGGCAGACATGCTCATCATGATGGGCATCCCCTACGACAGCGACGAGGCGGTCGCGCTCGGCGAGAAGGTCATGGGCTTCATCCGCGCAGAGGCGCGCGCGGCGTCTGCCAAGCTCGCCGAGGAGCGTGGCGTGTTCCCGAACTTCGCAGGCTCGATCTACGACACGCCGGACGGCATGCGGCTTCGCAACGCCACTGTGACGACGATCGCGCCGACAGGGACGCTTTCGATCATCGCGAACTGCTCTTCTGGCGTGGAGCCGCTGTTCGCCGTGAGCTACGTGCGGACCGTCATGGACAACGACAAGCTCGTCGAGGTCAACCCGCTGTTCGAGGACATCGCGGTCAAGCGCGGGTTCTACAGCCGCGACCTCATGGAGCGCATCGCCGAGCACGGCTCGGTGCAGGACATCCCCGAGGTGCCCGAAGACGTGCGGCGCATCTTCGTGACGGCGCACGACATCGCGCCCGAGTGGCACGTGAGGATGCAGGCGGCGTTCCAGCGCTACACCGACAACGCGGTGTCAAAGACGGTGAACTTCCCGAACAGCGCGACCGTCGAGGACGTGCGCCGCGTGTACGACCTTGCGTACGAGCTCGGCGTCAAGGGCGTCACGATCTACCGCGACGGCAGCAAGGAGAACCAGGTGCTGTCGACCGGCAAGACCGCGAAGGCCGGCCAGAGCGGCCCAGTGAGGCCCGGCGAGCTCGAGCCGCGGCCGCGTCCAGCGGTGACGATGGGCAGGACCGAGAAGCTGCAGACCGGGTGCGGCAACCTCTACGTCACGATCAACTCCGACGAGCACGGCCTGTGCGAGGTCTTCACGCAGATGGGCAAGTCCGGCGGATGCGCCGCATCGCAGTCCGAGGCCCTCTCCCGGATGATCTCGGTGTCGCTGCGCGCAGGCGTCGATCCCCGCGCGATCATCAAGCACCTGCGCGGCATCCGCTGCCCCAGCCCGGCGTGGACCCAGGGCGGCAAGGTGCTGTCGTGCGCTGACGCCGTCGGCATCGCGATGGAGCACTACCTGGAGTGGCTCGAGACCGGCGCGGAGAGCACGACGGTCTCCAAAGACGTCGAGGGCCTGGATGGGCTGACGGGCGCGTGCCCCGAGTGCGGGAGCGCGCTCGAGCACGAGAGCGGCTGTGCGGTGTGCCGTGCCTGCGGCTTCAGCAAGTGCGCGTAGAGGAGGCGTCGTGGTCCTCTCTGACCGGTCGATCAAAGAGCAGATGATGGCCGGGCGCATCCGGATCGAGCCGTGCGACCCGGACGACATCCAGCCGTCGAGCGTGGACCTGCACCTCGGGCCGAGGTTTCAGGTGTTCCGGAACTCCCGGTACCCCTACATCGATCCGGCGCGCAAGCAAGACGGGCTGATGGAGCTCGTGGAGGCGACAGCGGAAAGCCCGTTCGTGCTGCATCCAGGCGAGTTCGTGCTCGGCACGACCGTGGAGCGCATCGTGCTCCCAGACGACATCGTCGCGCGGCTCGAGGGCAAGAGCTCGCTTGGACGCCTCGGGCTGCTCATACACTCGACTGCCGGGTACGTGGATCCGGGCTGGGACGGCAGGCTCACGCTCGAGCTCTCGAACGTCGCGAACCTGCCCATCCTGCTCATGCCGGGCATGGCCATCGGCCAGATCTCGTTCCTGCAGATGACGACGCCGGTGGACCGCCCGTACGGGACGCCGGGTCTCGGCAGCAAGTACCAGGGCCAGTCCGACGTCACGCCGAGCAGGTCGTACGAGAACTTCTGATCGCGCCCGGCCGCTACAGGTAGCGCGTGATGGCGCTGACGACGGGCGCAGGGAGCGTGCGCGCGAGCGCGCGGCCGGCGCGAGACTCCATCGCAGGCAGAACCGCGAGCTTGAAGCGGATCTGTGCCATGAGCGGCCGAAGCGCCGACCGGTAGGCGTCAAGCGCGCGCTCGGGAGCGAGAGCGGCTGCGCGTCCGGCCATCTCGCCCGTGCGAAGCGCGTACGAGATGCCTTCGCCTGACGTCGGCGACAGGAAGCCGCCCGCTTCGCCGGCGAGGAGGATGCGGCCCGCGCCGGGCACGATGTCGCGCATCGAGCGCACGTGCGCGGCGGCTGCGGCCTCCCTGGCGACGGAGGGCCCGAGCGCGGGAAGCTTCGCGCGCAGGGCCTCAAGGACGAGGTCCTGTGTCTCGTGCGGCCGTTTCGTCCTCGGATAGAACACCGATCCGACGAGGGCATGGCCGTCTTTCGGAACAACGTACGAGTACGCGTGGCCATTGCCGATGCTGCTGCTGTATATGCAGTCGAAGAAGGGTTCTATCCGTCCCTCGAGCTCGACGACGTCTTGGACGGTGACGTACGGGCGCTCGCCTGGAGCGATCGCCCGGCGGATCGTCGAGCGCGCTCCGTCGGCGCCGATCAGGATCGAGCACCGCACGCGGTGGGTCGCACCGCGGGCATCGACCGTCACCCAGCATCCGTCGCAATCCTGCTCGACTGCGGTCGCTCGGCAGCCGGAGGCCACCTCCACGGAAGGCGGCAGCATCTCGATCAGCAGCAGGTCGAAGGTGTCGCGGTCGACGTTGTAGAAGGTGAGCGAGCACGGCTTCTTCACGTCCGCGTCCCAGTCGTGGAAGCGGAACCGCACGCGTTCCGGCTCGCGGATGGTCCCGTCGAGCCGCACTCCGTGGCGTGCGAGCGTGCGGGCAGAAAGCGCGTGTATCATGCCGCCGCAGCTCTTGTGACGAGGAAGCGGGAACGCGTCAAGCAGCAGGACGGATCCGGCCCCGGCAGCGTGCATGGCAGCCAGCGTGCCGGCCGGCCCCGCCCCCACGACGATGGTGCGGTACGAGTCCTTGGTTGGAGCTTCAGCGACGTGTCTGCGCACTGCGGCACCTCGGTGGCGGGACGGATCCGGTGCTCCGGACGGTCGTGTTGAATGGTACCGTATGCACGTCGTGCGTAACACGGGATGCGAGGTGTGATGTGAGCCAGTGCTGGTCGTTGCGGGGATGTGACGACGACCTCCAGTCGAAGTGCCCGCACGCGAGCGTCGCGACCGAGAAGTGCCCTGCGGAGTGCTACTACGCGAAGTGTGACCGGCCGCAGCACCGCATCACCTCGGATCCCGCGCTCATATTCGAACCCGACATCGATCGGGACGCCGCTGCCAAGGACGTCTGCTTGAGCTGCGAGTTCTTCCTCACCAAGGGGCCGCGGCGGGAGCGATGAGCGTATGAGCGCGAAGCGCGGTTCGCGGGCAGTGGCAGACGCGCTGGTCGATCATGCGCGCCGCGTGGCCTCGGAAGGCATCGTGCAGACAGGCGGCGCGTTCACAGATGTCGCCGAGGCCGACGCGTTCGTTCGCGCACGGCCGGAGGCGTTCCTCATCGGCGTGCTCTTCACGCAGGGGATCCCGGCTGAGAGGGCGTGGGCAGGACCGTGGCTTCTTGCGCAACGGCTCGGGCATTTCGACCTCGCCAGGCTCGCAACGGAGACAGGCGAGGTGGCCCGGGCGATCGCGGCACCGCCTGCGCTGCACCGCTTCGTGCGGACGCTCCCTCGCTGGATCTCTGATGCGGCGGCGCGCGTCTTGGCCGAGTACGGCGGCGACGCGCGTGCGATCTGGCCTGACGGAGAGAGCGTTGCCGTGGTCGCGGAGCGCTTGCGCTCGTTCTCGGGCATCGGCGAGAAGAAGGCCGCCATGGCGGTGGAGCTCCTCGTGCGGCACCTGGGTGTGCAGCTCGTCGGCCTCGAGGACGGCTGCGTAGCCTACGACGTGCATGTCCGCAGGGTCTTCCTGCGAGCCGGGCTGGCGACGCGCGATACGCCAGACGCGGTCCGCGAGGCGGCTCGGCGGGTGTGTCCGCAGGAGCCTGGATCCATCGATCTGGCGACGTGGCTCATCGGCCGCCAGTTCTGCCGACCCTCGACTCCGCGGTGTGATGAGTGCCCGCTCGGTTCGGTGTGTCCACGCCTGACGTGGATCAGGCCACAAGGCGTGGGTGTCCGGCGGTAGCGGACGGCTGCGCGCGGACGGCCGGATGGTTCCGTTGGGCCAGGGCTGCCGAAGGACCCGGAAGCAGGGAGCCTATTCACAGCCGGAATGCCCAGAACGTGTCGATGTGAACACCGGCACGCCGGCTGTCCCCGCGCACGTGGCCGCAGCCATCGCCAAGGCCGACGGAGAGGAGAGCGCGTACCAGTACTGCGGCGGGGACCCGGTGGGGAAGGTGGATCCGAGCGGGCTGAGGAAGTGGTTCTTGACGCTGGCTGCAATTCAGGACGTGCGCGCCAAGCTGAACTACATAAAGACAGCCACTGGATACATCTTCATCTGCGTCTCCACACCATATTGGACGGCAAACGATTCGTGCACGGTATACTGGACAGTGACCGTGATCGCGCTCCATGTCTTGGATGACAACCCGTGGGCTAGTCGAGGCGTGCGCAGATGGAAACGGGTGAACGCGCTGTACGAAGTTGGCGTCCCGGGCAGCATACTCAGAGCCAGAGGCACGAAGGAAGCTGCAATCAGGATAGCGAAGAGTAGGCACATCAAATTGGTCAAGCGCAAGTATGGCCACCGCTATCGGCCGGATCTCTTTTGAGTGCGGCCCCTCCCTGGGAGAACCCTTGTGAAAGCGATCGCGTGAATACGCAGCAAACCCGCAGGGTTGCAGCACCGGATGAGCTACGCGTCGTCATCGGCTTGGAAGCGCGCGAGAGCGTGTTCATGATCAGAGTGAACGGGAGCGGAAGGGGGAGCATGAGATGGAGCCTGCGCCGAGAGCCGTCACTGGCGTCCCTCATGCCTTCGGGGGGATTCCGTTGAACGTTGGCGCGAGCCTCTTCCCTCTCATATGGGGCGTCGTGCACGGTGTTGTCTTGGGTGTATGGGTTCAGTTGGGCGTCGGGGCGCTCTGGGTGATCGGGGGTGTTCTTCTTCGCAACCCAGAGACAGGCATCGCCGTGCTCGGTCTGGTGTTTCGGGGCGCGGCGATTCTAGGCGACGTGTACTTCGGCGTCGTTGCCGATCGTCTCGCCTGGGAGAAGAACCCGAGCAGGTGGGAGACCGCCGACTACAGCAAGAACCAGCGAATCTGGGCGGTCGGCGCTGTCGCATACGCACTCGCCCTCACGTGGTATCAGGCCGGGCGATAGTGGTGCGTCGCGCGGCGATGGTCAGCCTTCGGGTCTGACACCCTGAAGCATCATCTGGTGCCGGATGCGGCCGGGCGCCCGTGGCTCGGCGTCTACTCCGGGACCGAGGCGACGACGGCCCTCACGCGCGCGCCTGGCCGCAGCGATCGCCAAGGCCGACAGGGAGGGAAGCGCGTACCAGTACTGCGGCGGGGACCCGGTGGGGAGGGCGGATACGAGCGGCACCATCGCTGTGAGCGGAGAAGGGGCGAGCAGGTACTTGGGCATCCCCAATAGTCTCTGGTTCTGGCAAGGGCTCTGGGGCTACCAGCGGCTGACAGGCAAGTACTGCGGATCTGATCTCTGGGTCGTGAAGAGGAGGGGCGTCGTCTCGCGACTCTGCTCAAAGAATCCTCACCTGGTGTCCGTTCGGAGGACCCTCGTTGGTCTCTACTTGGCAGTCAAGCTCGTCGCTGCAATTGGTGGCACCGACCTCATCACTGGTCTTGTGTCGGTCGGCATACCGAATGGTACGTCGGGGGCGGAAGCCATATCACGGCCCACGGCGCGGGCGAGAAGCCAACCTGCTAGCGCGCGAGCCTGGGAGACTGCCAAAGGGCATATGTCCAAGAACGGGTTGCACAAGTGGGATCGAGCCCACCACCGGTATCGGTAGCGAATGGATGGTTGTACAGCATGCGTAGGCAAGGATGGTGGATTGCAGGCACTGCAGCTTCGATTCTCTTCGTGTGGGTGCTGGCCGGGATGGCCACCAACCGGATGGAAGTCATCCGGCTCCTGGTGGTGGAGCTTGGCGGCCGTCAGCCCGGGATAGCGTGGCCCGCCGTCTTCCATCTGCTGGCGGCAGCACTGACATGCATCAGTGTGGGAGCAGCAGTCGGTGGTCTTCGATTTCATTGCCGACGTGCTCTGGTAGCTGGTTGGCTTGTCTTCTCGCCCGTGATCGTCGTGCTTCTCTGGTTGATAGGAGTAGAGCTGCCCCTGAGGCGGTCTATCGGCGGCTAGCCTGGACACCGCCTATGATGCGATCGAACGGACGGAGACAGCGACCGACGCGCAATCCGGGCGCGCTGGCGCTTCCTCTATCACACGAACGGTTCGGTCACCGCAGCCGGCAGCGTCTCGGACAGGACGACTTGGCGCTCCACCGACGACACAGGGCCCCTCGTCGGCGTCGCGGCTCTTGCGTTCAGCTGGTGGAGCCGTGCCGGCTTCTGAGGGCCACCCAGCCTGCGCTCGCACGTCCGACGCTAGTCGAGCGCGTGGAACACGAGGCCCGTCGGCAGCTTGGGGTGGAAGTACGTCGACTTCTGCGGCATCTTCTCGCCAGCGAGCGCGACGGCTTTGAGCTGCTCCATACGCGTGGGTCGCAGGACGAACGCCACGTCGCCGCCGGGGACCTCGAGGGCCGCGCGCGTGTCCTTGACGAACGAGAGCCGTTCGAGCGTCTCCGGCTCGTCGGGATGGATGCCGAGCACGGGGCGCAGGACGAGCTCTTGGAGCACGGCCACGTCGAGCGACTTCCAGTGGTGCGAGGCGGGCAGAGGAATCGCCTCGTCGAGGTCGACGTCGTCGCGCAGCACGGCGAGACGAAGGTCGCCCGACTTCGTGGCCACGAGGAACGCCGGCCGTTCGATGGCGTCCAGTTTCGCGATGTCCGAGGCGCTCGCCGGTTCAAGCACGAAGCGCTCGGCAAGCGCGTCGAAGAACGCGTCGGGATCGAATGCGCCGCGCGCGCGGGCGACGCGGTGGGTCGCCAAGACGAGCAGCTCCGGATCGTCCATGTTCACGAGCGCCATCAGGACGTAGTCGTAGGCCGGATCGCGCCGTTCGACGCCTGCCGCCGCGTCCTGTGCGCGGCGTTCGTCCCGGTAGGCCACGGCCACCGTGTAGCGGTGGTGCCCGTCGGCGATGAACACCTGCTTGTCGGCGAGCACCTGCGCAAGCGCCGCGATCGCCCGGTGGTCGCGCACCGTCCACAGGCGCGAGCGCGCGGCGTCGTCGCCGACGGCCTCGAACAGGGGGGCGCCTGTGCCGGCCGCGTCGAGCACGGCCTCGGCCTCGCCGGCGGGGTCGGAGTACAGGCCGAACACGGGGCTCAAGTTGGCGGCGCACGCGCGCGTGAGCTCGAGGCGGTCTGCGATGGCCTTCGGCAGCGTGCGCTCGTGCGGGACGATCACGCCCTCTTCGAACGAGTGGATCCGAACGGCAGCCAGGAGCGCCCGGCGGCGCACCGGACGGCCTTCGTGCTCCCAGTCCTGCTCCAGCAGATAGAGCGCAGGGGACTCGTCTGGCGTGAGCACGCCGTCTTCCTGCCATCGGCGCCACAGGTCGTGCGCCGCACGGTATCGGTAGTCGGGCGCATCGGGGTCATCAGAGCCCTCAGGCAGGTCGATCGCGACGATGTTGCGCGGGTCGCGCGAGAGAAGCTCCGCGCGCATCGCGGCGTCGACGACGTCGTACGGCGGCGCGATGAGCCGCGAGATGTCGGGTCCGAGATCCCGGTTGTAGGTGATGGCACGGAACGGGCGGACGAGCGGCATCGGTGTCCTTCCTGCGTTCGGGTGGCGGTAGGCGAAGTCTACCCGACCAGCGCGCGGAAGACCAGGAACGACGCCATGCCCGCAAGCGTCGCGCCGAGGAAGCTGCGGGTCTTCGCGAACACGGCCGCGGTCGGCAGAGCGGCCAGCAGGTACGGGTTGGCGAGCGTGAGCGCCCAGGTGCCGCCTGGTCGGAGGACCTCTGTTGCGACGAGCGACGCCATGACCGTCACGGGGACGAAGGAGAGCCACCGCGCGATCGGCCCGGGTATCCGTGCTCGGGACACCAGCGCCATCGGCGCGAAGCGCACGACGAAGTTCGCCGCGGCCATGCCGGCGATGACGGCCCAGATGGTCGCGGCGCTTCTCACCGGAACCACCACGCGGCGATGGCCGCTCCGACGACCGCTCCGACGGTGATGCCCCAGGTGCCGGGAAGCACCGCGGCAGAGGCAAGCGCGAGGACGCCGGCGATCGCTGCGGCCGCGGCGTGCGACCGGCTCTCGATCTGCCCGACGAGGAGCGCCGTGAACATAGCGGGCATGGCGAACTCGGCGCCGAACCGTGTGGGATCGGGGATCGAGGCGGACGCGAGCGCGCCGAGCGCCGTGCCGCCCACCCAGCCGACCCACGCGATCGCGCCGACGCCGAGCGCGGAGACGGGATCGGCGCCCGACGTGCGTGCGTCGGTGGTGTTGACCGCGAACGTCTCGTCCGTGAGCGTGAATGCGAGGAGCGGCCGCAGCGCCCCTGCCGCGCGCCCGTACATCGGCGCGACGGTGGCGCCGAACAGGACGTAGCGGAGGTTGACGACGGTTGTCGCCGCGAGCACCGCGAGGACGCCGCCGCCTGCCGCGAGCACAGAAAGCGCGATGAACTGTCCGGCCCCGGCAAGCGCAGTCGCCGAGCAGAGGACGGCTTGCAGCGGCGAGAAGCCGGTCTTGCGCGCGAGCACGCCGAAGGTCGCACCGACGGGCGCGTATCCGAGCAAAATAGGGAATCCGAGGCGGACGCCACGCACGAAGCGCGCCCAACGGGAGGAGGAGCGGCAGAATGCGTCGGTTGCCGGCTTGAGCATGCCGCACATGCTATCACACGCTTGCAAAGGCCGTGGGCGCGGTACAATCTTGAGTGAGCGGCAAGGAGGCGGCTGTGGAGTTCAGGCTCATATGCCCGCGTGATGGCCAGGTCGAGCTCGGGCTGGAAGACGTCTCGGCCGTCGTCTTTCACGACCCGTCGAACTGCGACATCGTGTTCATCTGCCCGCACTGCGGGACCGCGCTCCGTGTGACCGTCGAGGTGCCGCACCTGTTCCGGGTGGCGATGGAACTCGTGCGCCTGGGCGAGGTCGAGGCCCGCATCGAAGCGGTGATCCGGGAGGGCTTCGACGAGGGCGCCGAGGACACAGACGCGCCGGCCGGCGATCTTGCCGACGCCGCTCCGAGCGAGCGGATGATCGAGGCGTACTGCGAGTACTTCCGCCGCCAGCTCTCGCACGTCACCTGCGTCGAGGACCTGCTCGCCGAGATCGACGCGCGGTAGCGGCTGCTACCAGCCGTAGTAGCTTCGCGTGCTGTTCCGCTGCGCTGCGCGCACGACGAGCGCGATGAGCATCCCGGTGATGAACCCGCCGATGTGGGCGAACCACGCGACGCCGCCGGTCGCAGCAGCCGCTGTCCCGAGGGAGGCCACGCCGTTGCCGAGCTGCAGCAGGAACCAGAAGCCGATCACGACGAACGCTGGCAGCCGGGCGACTTCGACGAAGAAGAAGATCGGGATGAGCGTGACGACGCTCGCTCCAGGGTACAGCACGAGGTACGCGCCGAGCACGCCTGCGACCGCGCCGCTCGCTCCCACGACCGGGATCGAGACGGGGCCGGACGCGAGCGTCTGCGCAACGGCGGCTACCACGCCAGAGGCGAGGTAGAAGCCGACGAAGGGAAGCGTGCCGAGGCGGTCCTCGACGTTGTTCCCGAAGATCCACAGGTACAGCATGTTGCCGAGGACGTGCAGCCACCCGGCGTGGAGGAACATCGAGGTGAGGATCGACAGGGCCGCTGCGCTTGCCGGCGCGGCGAGAAGCCGGCTCGGTATGAGCGCGTACCGCGACATGAAGTCTTGCAGCGCTGCGGGGTCGAGCGAGTACTCGTACAGGAACACCGCGAGGTTGGCCGCGATGATGAAAACGGTCGCGATGGGAAACGACCGGGTAGGATTCTCGTCGCGGATCGGTATCACGCTCGCTCCTTGGGCGGTTCTGCTAGGATGATGGATGTGGCGCTCGACGCATTGTAGCGCGTGCGCGTCGCGCCGACATGGAGTGTCGGTCCGAAGGAGGAACCGTATGGGCTTCGCATGCATCGGAGCTGTCGGGCTCGTCGCGCTGGTCGTGGCGTTCGCCGTGATCGGCATCTACAACCGGCTCGTGACGCTTCGCAACCGCATCGACAACGCGTGGTCGCAGATCGACGTGCAGCTGCGCAGGCGCTACGACCTCATCCCGAACCTGGTCGAGACGGTGAAGGGCTACGCTGCGCACGAGCGCGAGACGCTCGAGAAGGTCATCCAGGCCAGGAACGCGGCGATGAGCGCCCAGACCGTGAAGGAGCACAGCGAAGCGGAGAACATGCTCACCGGCACGCTGAAGAGCCTGTTCGCGCTGGCCGAGAGCTACCCGGATCTCAAGGCGAACCAGAACTTCTTGATGCTGCAAGAAGAGCTGGCCGGCACCGAGTCGAAGATCGCGTACGCCCGGCAGTTCTACAACGACTCCGTGATGACCTACAACACGGCCATCCAGGTCTTCCCGTCGAACCTCATCGCGAACCTCTTCGGGTTCCGCGAGCGCGAGTACTTCGAGATCGAAGAGACCGCGCGCGAGCCTGTCGCCGTGAAGTTCTGACGCACCCATGTACGACCAGATAGCCGCGAACAAGCGCCGCACGGCGCTGCTCATCGTCGTCTTCTTCGCGCTCGTGCTCGCCATCGGGTACGTGTTCGGCCGCGCGTTCGACATCGGATACGGGGGAGTGCTGATCGCGTTCGTCGTCGCGGTGGCGATGACGTGGGGCTCCTACTGGTACTCGGACCGCATCGTGCTCGCGCTCAGCCGTGCGCGACCGGTCGACCGCGACACCGAGCCGTACCTCGTCAACGCGATCGAGGGGCTGTCGATCGCGGCGGGCCTGCCCGTGCCGCGGGCGTACGTGATCGACGATCCGGCGCCGAACGCATTCGCGACGGGGCGGGACCCGGAGCACGCGGCCGTCGCCGTCACCACGGGGCTCATGCAGAAGCTCGACCGGCTCGAGCTCGAAGGCGTGATCGCGCACGAGCTCGCGCACATCAAGAACCGCGACACGCTCATCCAGACGCTTGCGGCCGTGCTGGCCGGCACGGTCGTGATCGCCTCAGACTGGATGCTGCGGTCGCTGTGGTGGCGGGGCGGCAGACGGCGGGACAGCGAAGGCGCAGGTCAGCTCCAGGCGCTCTTCGCGCTTGTCGGCATCGCGCTCGCGATCCTCGCGCCGATCTTCGCCACGCTCATCCAGATGGCCATCTCGCGCCAGCGCGAGTACCTGGCCGACGCGAACGGCGCGCTGCTCACCCGGTACCCGGCAGGGCTTGCCTCGGCGCTGCGCAAGATCGCGCAGGATCCGAACAAGCTGTCTGTTGCGAACAAGGCGACCGAGCCGCTGTACATCTACAACCCGCTCAAGGACTACGGCGGCGGGCTGAACGCGCTGTTCAACACGCACCCGCCGGTCGAAGAGCGCATCCGCCGCCTGGAGGCGATGTAGGTGGCCGCATTCGCGTTCCCGCACCTGGACCCGGTGGCGTTCGCGGTCGGGCCTCTGCAGGTGCGGTGGTACGGCCTTGCGTACGTCGCCGGTTTCGTGCTCGCAGCGGCGATCTTCCACCGGCTGAACGCGCGATGGAAGGTCGGCCTCACGACGGACCAGGAGATCGACGTCGTGCTTGCGGCCGTCATCGGCCTCATGCTCGGCGCGCGCCTGGGCTACGTGCTGTTCTACGGCGGGAGCGAGTACTGGCGGCACCCCGTCCGCATCCTTGAGACGTGGGAGGGCGGCATGTCGTTCCACGGCGGGCTTGCGGGCATCCTGCTCGCCGGCTGGGTCATGTCGAAGCGGCTGAAGGTGCCGTTCCTGCGGCTGACGGACCTGGGCGCGGTGGGCGCTCCGATCGGGCTGTTCTTGGGGCGGTTCGCCAACTTCGTGAACGGCGAGCTGTGGGGGCGCGTGACGACCGCTCCGTGGGGCGTCGTGTTCCCGGGTGCGGGACCGCTTCCGCGGCATCCGTCGCAGCTCTACGAGGCGTTCCTGGAAGGCGTCGTGCTGTTCGTGGTCATGCTCGTGCTGTCGCAAAAGAAGCGCCCCGACGGCGTGATGCTCGGCACGCTGCTTGCCCTGTACGGAGTCTTCCGCATCGCGGTCGAGTTCTTCCGGGAGCCGGACGTGCAGCTGGGATTCGTGGCAGGCCCGTTCACGATGGGGCAGGTGCTGAGCGTGCCGATGGTCGTGGCCGGAATCGCGCTCGTGGTGTGGGCGTACCGCCGCGGGAAGGCGGCAGGAGACGCGCCGGCCGAGCCGTGACGCGGCTTAGCGGCAGTCCGGGCCGCCCGGCTTCCAGCACGGCGACTCGCGGCGCAGGCACTTCACGCCGTCGCTCGGCGGCAGGCGCAGGATCGGCTGGCACTTCGTGCAGAAGAACTGCGGGACCTTGCCGATCACGTCTTTCACCTCGGGATCGGCGTAGGGGTCCTCGTCGGGCGATTCCAGCACGTGCAGCAGGTAGCAAGGCATGGCAGCTCCTCGGGTTCGCCAGGAGCGATTCTACGGCGCGGCCGGCGGTTCGTCACGCGCGTTGACCCGAGCCCGTGCGCTCCCTAGACTGGCGCAGGAGACAAGGAGGATGGTGTCAGTGAAGCGTCGTCTCGCACTCGTGCTGGCCGTCGTCGCGGCCGTGCTGGCTGCTGCGTCTGGCTGCAAGGCGTCGGCTCCGAAAGTCGTCTCGCTGTGGCCGAAGGTCGAGCGCGAGCGGGTCGTGCCCAAGCCGCCCGAGCCGCCGCGGTGGCCGCTCACCGGACAGGAGGCGCCCAGCGAAGACGCCACGCTGCGCCGTGTGATCTCGGTGAAGATCGAGAACTCGCCGGCGGCGCGGCCCCAGACGAATCTCTCGCTCGCGGACGTCGTCTACGAGAGCGTGGCAGAAGGTGGCATCACGCGGTTCAACGCGCTGTTCCATTCAAACGAACCGGAGGTGGTCGGCCCGGTTCGCAGCGCGCGCCTGTCGGACCTGTACATCGTGCCGCAGTACCACGCGCTGTTCGTGTTCTCAGGTGCGAGCACGAGCGTGAATGCGCGGATCCGCTCGGCGATCTCCGAGAACCTGTCGCAGGACGCCGGCATCTCGTATCCGTACTTCCGCTCGAAGGACAAACCTGCCCCGCACAACCTGTACGTGGTGCTCGCCAAGGTCCGGGAAGAGGCCGCGCGCCGCTCGATGCCGGAGACGATGGCCGTCCAGGGGCTGCTGTTCGACCGCAAGGCGCTTGAGGCGACCCCGACGGTGACCGAGATCTACGTCCCGTTCTCGCCGGCGAACAAGGTCCGCTGGACGTACGACTCTGCCACGAAGATGTACCTGCGCGAGAACAACGGCGCCAAGCACATGGACAAGGGCACCGGCAAGCAGATCGCGGCGCGAAATGTCGTCGTGATCCGCGCGAAGCACGTTCCGGCGAGCCACGACGTCGTCGGCTCGACCACCTACGAGATCATCTTGGAGGGGAGCGGAACGTGCACGGTGTTCCGTGACGGCCAGCGATTCGACGGCACGTGGACGGCGACGAAGGACGCTCCGCCGAAGTTCGTCGACGAGAACGGCAAGCCGATCCTGCTCGCGCCAGGGAACACGTGGATGCAGGTCATCCAGCCGTCGATCGACATCACGATGCGATGAAGCCTGCGGGTGCGTTGTTGCGCGCGGTGCAGGCGAGTACAATTCAATGTCCCCCTGGCGTGGCCAGGGCTGCCGGATCCAGTGAAGCGAAGGAGCGCGAGCGCGGTGGCTGAGAACACGACTCCCCAGACCGGGACCCTGCGGGTGAAGACCGGTCTGGCCGAGATGCTCAAAGGCGGCGTCATCATGGACGTGGTGACGGCGGAGCAGGCGCGGATAGCCGAGGACGCCGGCGCCGTCGCGGTGATGGCGCTCGAGCGCGTACCGGCCGACATCCGAGCGGCCGGGGGCGTCGCGCGCATGGCCGATCCTGCCAAGATCCAGGAGATCATGGACGCCGTGTCGATCCCCGTGATGGCCAAGTGCCGGATCGGCCACTTCGTCGAAGCGCAGGTCCTCCAGGCGATCGGCGTCGACTACATCGACGAGTCCGAGGTCCTCACGCCTGCCGACGAGGAGCACCACGTCGACAAGTGGCAGTTCACCGTGCCGTTCGTGTGCGGATGTCGCGATCTCGGCGAAGCCCTGCGGCGCATCGCGGAAGGCGCCGCGATGCTTCGCACGAAAGGCGAGCCAGGCACCGGCAACGTCGTCGAGGCGGTCCGGCACATGCGGACCCTCACGGACCAGATCGCGTGGCTGAAAGGCCTGCGTCCGGAGCAGCTGTTCGCCGCGGCCAAGGAGCTGCAGGCGCCGTACGAGCTCGTCAAGTGGGTCGCTGAGAACGGCAAGCTCCCGGTCGTGAACTTCTCTGCGGGCGGCATCGCGACGCCTGCGGACGCTGCGATGATGATGCAGCTCGGCTGCGACGGCGTCTTCGTCGGATCGGGCATCTTCAAGAGCGGCGACCCGGCGAAGCGCGCCAGGGCGATCGTGGAGGCGACGACGCACTATGACGACCCGGACGTGATCGCGCGCGTGTCACGGGACCTCGGGGAGCCGATGGTCGGCATCAACATCTCGGAGATCCCGGAGGCCGAGCGCATGCAGGAGCGGGGCTGGTAGCGTGCGCGTCGGTGTCTTGGCGCTCCAAGGAGCGTTCCGCGAGCACATCATGATGCTGGAGGCGCTCGGTGTCGACGCCGTGGCCGTGCGCAAGCCCGAGCAGCTCGGCGGTGCGAGCGCGCTCATCATCCCTGGCGGCGAGTCGACCGCCATCAGCAAGCTTATGGCGGCGTACGGCTTCTACGACGCCATCAGGCAGCAGCACGGCGCAGGCATGGCCGTGTGGGGAACCTGCGCCGGCGCGATCCTCATCGCGACCACGATCATCGATGCGCTGCCGGGCCAAGAGCCGCTGCGGCTGATGGACATCGCGGTGCGGCGCAACGCGTACGGCCGGCAGGTGGACTCATTCGAGGCTGACCTGGACTTCAAGCACCTGCCGGACGGTCCGTTCCGGGGGGTGTTCATCCGGGCGCCGTGGATCGAGCAGGTCGGCGACGGCGTCGAGGTGCTCGCAACGCACGACGGCCACGTGGTGGCGGCCCGGGGCGAAGGTGTGATGGCCACGAGCTTCCACCCCGAACTCACCGGCGACCCGCGGGTGCACCGGTTCTTCCTGGACGAAGTCGTCGGCTCCTGACGGCTCACGCGAAAGGGCGGCACGATGTCTGGACATTCCAAGTGGGCGACCACGAAGCATCGCAAGGCGGCGCAGGACGCCAAGCGCAGCACGCTGTTCTCGAAGCTCTCGCGCATGATCACCGTGGCTGCGAAGCTCGGCGGCGACCCCGACCCCGAAAAGAACGCCAGGCTTGCAGCCGCGGTGGAGAAGGCGCGCAGCTACTCCATGCCGAAGGACAAGATCCAGGCCGCGATCGACAAGGCCTTCGGGGCCGGCGCTGATGCCAACGCCTACGAGGAAATCGTCTACGAGGGCTACGGTCCTGACGGCGTGGCCATCTACATCGAGGCGCTCACGGACAACCGGAACCGGACCGCTGCCGACGTGCGGTCGGCCTTCACGCGCGCGGGCGGGAACCTCGCGGGCGCCGGCGCGGTCGCGTTCCAGTTCGAACGCACGGGCGAGATCGTCATCGAAAAAGCAGGCGCTCCCGACGAAGAAGAGCTGCTGCTCCTCGTGGCAGACGCGGGCGGCAACGACCTGGAGGACAACGACGACGAGTTCGTGGTGACGACAGACCCGGCCGATCTCGCTCGCGTCCGGGACGCCTTGCTCGCGGCCGGCGTGCCGGTGAAAGGCGCCGAGCTCTCGATGCGTCCGAAGACGCCGGTGAAGGTGAGCGTGGAGACCGCGAAGAAGGTCCTGCGCCTGGTGGACGTGCTCGAAGAGAGCGACGACATCCAGGAGGTCTACCACAACATGGAGCTCACCGAGGAGATCGCCGCGGCGCTGGAAGGCGAGTGATTGCGAACCCCGGGGGCATCGCTTGACGGTCCCTCCTTGCGAGGCGTAGCATCTATGAGCAAGCAAGGGGTGAGGGGCCGTGTTCAAGTCGGTTCAGGCCATCGCGGCCTTCGCAGCTGTTGTCGCTCTTCTCTGGGCTGGGACAGCGCACGCGGCTGGCGAGATCAGGTACGACATCGTCTGCGATCCGGATCACGTCGGTGATCATTCTGTGAAGGGCGATGTCTACTACTATGGGAAGTACCTGTATGTCTCTCACACCGTCCGATCATTGTACTTGACCGCCGCGCGGCACTATCTTGACGCCGGGTACATAGAAATCGGCCAGCTCTACTACGCTGGACTGTACACACCAACGAAACATTTCTACGCATACGAAGACCCACCATACACTGCCTGCCAGATACTTTATACGTATGGCTATCCGACTGCTGGGACCTGGTACACGTACTGGATCGACCAGGACTACCCGAGCACGGACTACAAGGTCGGCCGGGGGAGCATCCAGTGGGCGACGATTCCAATGCACTTGCGTGGCGGCGACCCTGAGTCTTCGATGGAAAGGTCCGATCCACTGGATGACGGGCATGGCTCGTATCGCAACCTGCAGTACAAGGGAGCCGGTCCGACAGTCTGGACGCCATGGGACCGGCTGCACATCGAGGATTCCGATCCTGACTACAAGGCTGTCCGCAGGTCCAACAGCAGCTGGTACAGCACACCTCGATGAAGTCGAGAGCAGTGTCGGGTAGGGAGGCAGGGATGTCACCGAAGCGGGCTGTGCTCGGTGTGCTCGCGCTCGCGGGGGCCGTCATCGTGGCGGTGATCGCTGTGTCGTACGCGGTCCGTGCACGCACCGATGACGCTAACGCGTTGGTTTCCATACCAGGCGCGGGACGGTATCACAGACAGGACGAGGACTTCGAGCGGGCAGGACAGAGGTATGCAGACGTGTCTGCTGCGGCCGCAGTGCTGACGTTCCGGCCCCGGACCTTGCAGGACATGCAAGGGCGCAGGCTGGTGCGGGTGTACGCGGCTCCGCTGCGCAGTGCGCGTCGAGACGGGACGAAGACCGAACGGCTCCCTGCAGGCATGTCCAACTACCTTGTGCTGGTGTACGAGGGGGGCTTCAGGATCCAAGAGAAGGCATGGGATCCCGAGGTCGTGCCGGACGAAGCCACGTTCGGTCGTGAGCTGACGGCCGGTTTCGAGAACGATCCGCGAATGGCTCAGCGCCTCAAGACTGCTCGCGTCTCTGGTGTCACTGTATGGTACTGGGACAAGTTCACGCTGCCCGAAGAGGTGGGAGAAGACGGAGCGGTTCGGGCGCCGGGCGTCGTGGTGTCGAGTTCGCAGGCGAGCTGGTTCCAAGATGGCGTGAGCATCACAATCGGCTCGACGGAGATGCCTGGAGAGGACCTGCTCGCCTTTGCCCGGGCGATGATCGAGCAGTAGCGCCTGTCAGCCGCTGATGCTATCCTGCCCCTGAACATATGTTCGGTCAGCAGGGAGGCGGAAAGCGGCGTTGATCATCTTGGGCATCGACCCTGGCCTCGCGAACACCGGCTGGGGCGTGGTCGAGCAGACGGGTTCGCGGCTGCGCTGCCTCGCGTACGGGTGCGTGAGCACAGAGCCGACCGACGATCTCCCGCAGCGGCTCGCCCAGATCCACCAGCGGCTCATGGCCGTCATCGACCGCTACGCGCCGTCGGAGTGCGCTGTCGAAAGCGTGTACTTCGGCTCGAACGCACGCTCCGCGCTCGCCACCGGCCAGGCGCGGGGCGTCGCGCTGCTTGCGCTGGCCGAGAAGGGGCTGAGGCTCGGGGAGTACAGCCCCGCGCAGATCAAAGATGCGGTGGTCGGCGTCGGCAGCGCGGACAAGCGGCAGGTGGCCTACATGGTGCGCGTGCTGCTCGGGCTCGACCACGAACCGGCTCCCGATCACGCAGCGGACGCCCTCGCGGCTGCCATCTGCCACGCGCACGCGCGCGGGACCGCCGCACGGAGGGGGGCGGCCGTATGATCGCCTCGCTCACGGGGCGTCTCGTCGCGAAGGACGCCGCAGGCTGCGTGATCGACGTCGGCGGCGTGGGCTTCCGGGTGCTCATGTCGACGAGCTCCATCTCGGCGCTGCCGGCCGAAGGCCGTGAGGCATCGGTGCTCACGCACCTGCACGTGCGCGAAGATGAGCTCACGCTCTACGGGTTCGCCGAGCCGCTCGAGCGGGAGGTGTTCCTCGCGCTGCTCGGCGTGAGCGGCGTGGGGCCGAAGGTGGCGCTCGCCGCGCTGTC
The DNA here is from genome assembly GCF_023371205.1 of Parvivirga hydrogeniphila. NCBI lineage: Bacteria > Bacillati > Actinomycetota > Coriobacteriia > Anaerosomatales > Anaerosomataceae > Parvivirga > Parvivirga hydrogeniphila. The sequence goes on along the minus strand of NZ_JAMCCO010000002.1, from coordinate 160,818 downwards.
GGCGCTCAAGCCCGAGGACCTGCTCGACGCGGTGGCGCGCCACGACGCAGCCTTCATCGCGCGCGTTCCTGGCATCGGCACGAAGACGGCCGAGCGCATCGTGGTGGACCTGAAGGATCGGTTCGGCAGCGCTGGCGCACGAGAGTCAGCGGCGCCTGCCGCGGGTGGCGTGCGCGAGGCCGAGCAGGCGCTGCTCGCGATGGGGTTCTCTGCCGCAGAAGTGGCGACGGCGCTCAAGGGGTACGACGGGCCGCCCGGCGACGCAGAAGCTGCACTGAAGCACGCGCTCAGACGCCTGGGCGGCGGCGTGTGATGGCTGGGAAGGTCGCGGTATGAGCATCTGGGAGGCAGACGACGCGCTCGAGCGAACGGAACGCCTGGTCGCGGCGGAGCACACCGAGGACGACCTCGAGATCGATCGCACCTTGCGTCCGCGCACGCTTGACGAGTACCTCGGCCAGCAGACCGTCAAGGCGAACCTCGCGGTGCTCATCGAGGCTGCCAAGGCGCGCAACGAGCCGCTCGACCACGTCTTGCTGTCAGGGCCGCCAGGCCTGGGCAAGACGACGCTCGCAGGGGTCATCGCCAACGAGCTCGGCGTGACGATCCGCACGACGAGCGGGCCTGCGATCGAGCGTCCGGGCGACCTGGCGGCGATCCTCACCAACCTCGAGGAGCGAGACGTCCTGTTCATCGACGAGATCCACCGCCTGAACCGGGTGGTGGAGGAGGTCTTGTACCCGGCGATGGAGGACTTCGCCATCGACATCGTCATCGGCAAGGGTCCGGCGGCGCGCTCGCTTCGGCTCGACCTGCCGAGGTTCACGCTCGTCGGCGCGACTACGCGCACAGGGCTTCTCACGAGTCCGCTGCGCGACCGGTTCGGGATGTCCTTCCGGCTCGACTACTACACGCCTGATCAGCTCGCTGCGATCGTCAAGCGCAGCGCGGCGATTCTCGGGGTGCGCGTCTCGGAAGACGGCGCCAACGAGATCGCGCGGCGCTCGCGCGGGACGCCGCGGCTCGCGAACCGGCTGCTCAAGCGCGTGCGCGACTACGCCCAGGTCCGGCACGATGGCGCCATCACCGAAGACGTGGCAGCCGAGGCGCTCGCATTCTTCGAGGTCGACCACGTGGGGCTCGACAAGATGGATATCGCCATCCTGCACGCGCTCACCACGACATTCAGGGGGCGGCCGGTCGGCCTCGGTACGCTTGCAGCAGCCGTGGGCGAGGAGCCGGGCACGCTCGAGGACGTGTACGAGCCGTACCTGCTGCAGCTCGGCATGATCGCGCGCACCCCGAAGGGACGGCAGGCGACGCCTCGCGCATTCGAGCACCTCGGGATCGCGGCCCCGGGCCAGAGCGGGCAGTCGGGTCTGTTCTGACGCCGTTCAGGTGGCGCCCACGACCGTTCGTCGCTCCTCCGTTGCATCAGGTCGCCCTCTTTGCGCATAGTTGGTACCAGGGTGCTGCGCGAGCGGTCGCGCTCGCGGTCTTGGAGGCGGCAGACGTCGTCGCGACGTCTCGATCGGAAGGGGGCGGGCGCATGGCGAGCAGTCATCGTCCATCCAGGCGGATCCTCGGAATCGTGGTGTCGATCGCGCTTCTCGCGAGCATAGCGGGCCCAGGGCTCGCCGCAGCCGCGCCGAAGCCGAAAGCGCCGGCGCCGAGCGGTGAGTCCGCGCCAGGCGGCGCGTCCGCGGGGCTGTTCGAGCTCAGCGGGAACCGGTTGGACGCGAAGCTCAAGGAGCGCGTGAAGTCCGCCGTTTCCCCGAAGGACCGCGATGCCCGCGTGGACGTCGCGGTGCTCGTGGCCAAAGGCACCAAGCCGCCGAAAGAGCTCGAGATGCCGCTCAAGCTCGCGCTTCGAGCAGACCCGAAGCACGACCTGTACGCTGGTCGCGCGAAGGTGCGCTCCTTGGAGAAGATAGCGACGTCTGCTGGCGTGACGAAGGTCTTCGACAACGGCCGCATCACGCCGCCGCCGATCCCTGACAAGCCGCTGCCGTCCAAGGCCGAGCGGGCGAAGGCCGCGAAAGCGGCCAAAGCGCGGCTCCAGCAGGCCGCGAAGGCAGGCGCGCTCACGAAGTTCCGGTCGCTCTTCGACGCCGACGGCGTGCAGGTGCGCCCAGCGCGGCGGCCGCTTTCGAGCAAGGACGCCGTGCTGCGTGGCGCAGACGCTGCGTACGATGGGGGCGGCGCCACCGGGTGGTTCGACGTGTCGCCGCGCGGCCACAACTCGGCCGCCGCGTGGGACGCCGGCTACACCGGAGCGGGCGTGAAGGTCGCAGTCGCTGACGACAGCGTCGACTTCGCGCACCCGGACCTGCAGGGCACGCAAGCGATCGTGTCCGACCCAGCCTCGCCGCACCACGGCTGGCCGGAGGCCTTCGATCCGTTCTCTGCGCTCCTGTACGCGTACGACGTCTACTACGGCACCTCGTTCGTGCACGACGGTCAGACCTGGTGGTCCGACACGAGCGCGACGATCACCGAGACGGACCCGACGTTCGACGGCAAGACGTTCGTCACGCCGGGCACGAGCAAGTCGGGCACGTACCACATCGGCTACCTGTGGGACGAGAACCTGTATGCGTGGATGAGCGGGTGGAGCGAGTACCCCGCGGTTCTCGTGTCTGACGAGACCACGCCTGGCGTCTATGACACCGTCTACGTGGACGTGTGGATGGACCACGACTTCTCGTACGAGAAGCCGTGCACCATGTCCTCGCCGATCTCGTACCTGGACTACTGGGACTCGGAGGCAGAGACGTACGGTCCCGACGGGTACGCGGACCTCTCTGGCGGCATGGTGTACTGGATCGCTGACGGCGCCAACCAGCCGCCGGGATTCGAGTTCATCTTAGGCGGGCACGATCCGTCCGCGCCGGTGCCGGGGAACGGCGATCTCGTCTGCTTCATGGGCGCGTTGAACTTCGACGAGTACCACGGCACGCTGTGCGCGAGCAACGTGGTGGGCCAGGGGATGACCGACGGCCCGTCCGACCCGATCATGGACGACGGCGTCTACCCGCCGTTCAAGACGCCGACAGGCGGCGGTGACGGCATCGTCCAGGGCGCTGCGCGCGACTCCAAAGTCGTGGCGTTCTCCGACATCTACTGGAACTTCTTCACCTCGACGCTGCTCGCGTACGACTACGCGGCGTTCGGCGCAGACATGCAGGCCGGGACGGGAGACGAGGTGCAGACCGTTTCCAACTCGTACGGCGATTCCGCGGTGGACGCTGACGAATGGGACTACCACTCCCGGTACGTGACCGCTCTGAACACGCAGGTGAACGCCACGACCACGTTCCTCTTCTCGACGGGCAACGGCGCTCCCGGGTACGGGACGAACGCACCGCCGACGCCGTCGACGGGCATCGGCGTCGGCGCATCCACGCAGCTCGGTGCGTGCGGCGGCTGGGACTCCATCTACGACGCCGATCAGGTGACCGTGGGCGACGTCATCCCGTGGTCGAACCGCGGCCCGTCCGCGATGGGCCACGCCGGTCCGTCGGTCGTGGCCGACGGCGCGTACTCCTCCGGCGCGATGGCCCTCAACCAAGGTGCATGGGACGGCTGGCGTTCCTGGATCGTCTGGGGCGGGACGAGCCGTTCGTGCCCGGTCGCAGCCGGCAATCTGGCGCTCATCTACGACGCGTTCAAGCAGCGGTTCGGCCGCTATCCGACGTGGTCGCAGGCGCGTGACTACCTCATGGCCGGCGCGCGCGACTTGGGCTACGACTCCGCCGTCCAGGGCGCCGGCATGGTCGACGCGAAGAAGTCGATCGACCTCATCACCGGCACAGGCGGCGTCGAGGTGACGCCGAGCCAGTGGGTCCCTGGCGACTATCGGGGCAGCTCGTACCTCTCGTTCCCGAGCGTCGTTCATCCCGGCATGACCTACGAGGGCTCTGTGCAGGTGTGGAACCGGTCGGCTGACTCGGATGTGGACGTCGCGGTCATGGACAGGACGCTCGAACAAGTGTCCGCCACATCGATGCTCGTGGAGCTCGATGGCACGAACGAGTCCCCGTATGACTTCAACCGGCCTGACTGGGTGAGCAACATCACCGCGCAGATACGGGACTGGGATCCCGACCTCGTGGTCATCAGGACGGCGACGCCGTTCGCGGACTTCGCGCCGACGGGTGCGTTCAACACGAGCGGCTCCACGCACAACACGACGCGCCTGCTCGCGTACGACTGGAAGGACCAGGACAGCGACGGGTCGCTGTGGGCAGACGCGGACTCGGACGGCTACGTGGATCCCGGTGAGATGGATCCGGGCGAGTACATGCGGTTCACGTACTCGAACAACTTCGCGAACAGCCACGAGATCCGCATCCAGCACCCGCTCGACCGGATGCACGATGGCGTCTTCCTCGGCCTCCAGCACAGCAACGATGCCACCGCGGACAAGACGGTGCAGGTGCAGATCGTCATCGAGCTGTACCGCGAAGCCGATCACCCGTGGTTGAGCTCTGCCGCAGAGGACACGACGCAGACCCTCCTGGCTTCCTCGGCGATCGATGTGCCGCTGACGCTCACGGTGCCCTCGGACGCCAAGCCCGGCTTCTACGAGGGCGAGTACGTCATCACCACCTACCGGGGCGGCGACACGTTCACCTCTATCGTGCCGGTGCATATCACGGTGGCGTCCAACACGCCGAACTTCTCGTTCGGTACCGTCGATGACGGGATGGGGGCTGCCGCGCTGCGGCCCACCCAGGTGGCCACAGACGACCCCAGCCCGATCCTGCCGAACAGCGAGATGTTCGGCGGTCAGAGCTGGAACTGGCGTGCCGAGTCAGGCGACTGGCGCTTCTTCATGGCAGACGTGCAAGACGACGAGCCGCTGCCTCCAGGCGCCACGTGGCTCGTCAAGACGGAGTGGCCTGACGGGGCCGGCGCCGTCGACACCGACATCGACACGCTCCTGTACGGTCCTTCCGACGACGAGTGGTCTTCGATCGACCCGACTACTTTCGGTCCGCACGGCATGGAGCTGAAGGGCGGCTCCGCCAACACCAACATCGGAGCTGGCATCTGGCTCTGGCAGACCGCGACCGGAACGACGCAGGAATGGGTGGCCGGGCCGCTCGAGCGCGGGCTCAATGAGATCATGCTGCACAGCGTGGTCTGGTCCGGCGAATCGTGGCGCGAGCCGGTATCGGGCCAAGCGGGCATCGTCGGCGTCGATCCATCGAGCATCGCGGTCTGCGAGTCGGCAGGCTCTGGCTCGGTCCCACTGCAGTTCACGACGACGATGGACCTGAACGGTCTGGCGGCCGAAGCCTATGGCCTCAGCAAGCGCCTGTACTATCCCGCTGAGGAGATCACGCAAAGCGAGGACAAGTACTACGATCTCTCTCTCACTGGCGCGGCGTATCTTGACGTCGCGATTTCAGCGGCAGGGGGCTCCGACCTCGACCTGTACGTCTACTGGTTCGACGGATCCGGCTGGCAGCTGGTCGGCGCGTCCGAGACGGCGACGGGCGACGAGCACGTGCGGATCGAGCAGCCGGCCGACGGGTCGTACCTGATCGACGTGTACGGCTACAGCGTCTCAGGGACCGACACCTTCGAGCTTACGGCGTCCTACCCGATGGGCGGCGACCTCCAGGTCAGCGGGCTTCCGTCCGGGCCGCTCAGCGCGGGCCAGGTGGTTCCGCTGTCGGTCGACTGGACGAAGTACCGTGGGGATTTGGCGGAGCGGGAAGGCGACTTCGAGGGCGTCGTCTACCTTGGCCCGACCGAGGCGCCGCGTGCGATAGCGATCCCCTTCACGCTCCACTATCCGTTCGAGGTCGAGCAGTACACGCCGAACCCCTCCGAGCCGGCGCTCAGCCCCACCGCTACGGTCGAGATCCAGTTCAGCAAGCGTCTGGACGAAAGCAGCATCACGGACGGCACGTTCGTTGTCACCGACGGGACGGAGACTCTCGCGCTCGACGTCTCGGTGGATGGCGAGAACGGCACGGTGATGCTGACGCCGCAAGACACGCTCAAGTCCTCGACGGAGTATCTCGTCGAAATCGACGGGCTGCTCTCACGCGATGGCGATGAGCTCACCACGACGCTTCCCTTCAGCACGACCGATGCCCTCGTCAGAGCGATGGGCGACACGCGGTACGACACGGCCGTCGCCGCGAGCCAGCAGACGTTCGACAGCGCCGACACGGTGGTGCTCGCGACCGGCGAGAAGTTCCCCGACGCATTGAGCGCATCTGGCCTCGCTGGCCAGGTCAAGGGCCCAGTGCTGCTCACGAAGCCGGACACGCTGCTTCCACAGGTCCGCGACGAGATCGTGCGCCTTGGCGCGACGCAGGTCTTCATCATCGGCGGCACAGGCGCGGTGTCTGGCAGCGTTGCGTCTGCGGTCGACGCGCTGCCCGGCGTGGCGGTCGAGCGCATCGCAGGCGTTGACCGGTATGCGACGGCCGCCCAGGTAGCGCGCAAGATCGCGGAGCTGCGAGGCGGCCCGGTGGACGGCGCTTTCCTGGTGCGCGGCGACGACTTCGCTGACGGCGTCGCCGTCTCGCCGCCGGCCTACCGGATGGCGATGCCGGTGCTTTTGACTCGGACCGGAGAGCTGCCGGCGAGCACGCGCTCGGCGATCACCGACGTCGGCGTGAGCACGGTGTGGATCGCTGGTGGCACCGGCGCTGTGTCTGGCAGCGTGGCGTCTGCGGTCGACGCGCTGCCCGGCGTGGCAGTCGAGCGCATGGCCGGTGCTGACCGGTACGCCACGGCCGTGGCGGTTGCAGACAAGGCCGTCGAGAACGGGTGGTTGACGTGGACTGTCGTCGGCGTGGCGACCGGCAAGAACTTCCCCGACGCGCTTACCGGCGGGGTGGCCAGCGGTGCCAAGGAGGGAGTCTTGCTGCTCACCGAGCCGACCATGCTCAGCCCGGATACGAAGACAGCGATCGAATCGCATACCTCCGAGATCCTGAAGCTCACGGTCTTCGGCGGGCCTGGTGCGGTGAGCGCTGCGGTGTCCAACGCCATCGCAGACCTGCTTTGGTAAGCGCACCGGATGTCGATGCTGTAGCATGAAGGAGCCGCCCTTCGGGGCGGCTCCTTCCACGGAGGTATCAGGTGATAACGAGCGAGACCTTGCCGGGCGTCATCCTCGGACTGGCCATCATCATCGCCGGGACGCTTCTCGGCGTGCGCTCGACGCTCAAGCGCGATGCCGAGGAGCGAGCGTCACACGACGACTTCGGCAGCCCATAGGCCATGCAGGTTGCAGTGCTCGACCGCACGGAGCGTGGTACCGGCGTCGAGCGCAAGCCGCACCGAGACTGTCGGCCAGGAGACGACCGGTACGAAGTCGAACCGGGCGATGGGCGCTCCGTCAGCGTAGAGCTCGATCCAGGCGATGTAGTGGTCCGGCTGGTTGGGGTGGGGGACGTCCCATCCGACCGTCACCGTCGCGGTGAGCGAGCCGTCGTCGTGCCGCTCGACCTCGATGTACGGGGTGTGCTTCTTCTCGAAATCTCCCGCAGACGCGCGGTCGTCGATCAAGTTGATCGGCCCGAGCACGGGTGCGTCAGGCATGGCGCGCTCCTTCCTTCCGTTGGTATCGTTCGCGTCATGGGACTTCATACCCAAAGCACGGGAGGTGGCTGACGGGATGGGCGGCAGCAGCGCAGGCGCGCTCGCGCGCGACGACGCGGTGCTCGTGGTGGTGGACGTGCAGGAGCGGCTCGCGGCGGCCATGCCGCGATGCGACGCGACGGTCGCGGGCGTCCGGGCGCTCGTGCGGGGAGCGCGGGAGCTCGGCGTTCCCGTCCTCGCCACGCGCCAGTACCCGCGTGGCATCGGCGAGATCGTCCCCGAGATCGCCGAGGCCCTGGGAGACGCGCCTGTGGTCGACAAGATGGCGTTCGACTGCATGGCCGAGCCGGCGTTCGTGCGCGCACTCGCCGCGCTCGAAAGGACGAGTCCTGTGCTGTGCGGCATGGAAGCGCACATCTGCGTGACGCAAACGGCCCTTTCGATGGCGCTCGACGGCCTGAGGCCGGTCGTCGTCGCCGATGCCGTGTGCTCGCGGCGTGACTTCGACCGCGACGTGGCCTTCGAGCGCCTGCGCCTGTGCGGCGTGGAGGTCGTGACCGTCGAGCAGGTGCTGTACGAGCTGGTCTCGCGGGCAGGCACCGAGGAGTTCAAGCGGATCCTCGCGATCGTGAAAGAGCGCGACGCCTGCGGCTGAGGCGCGCGGTGGGGTACACTTGCGATTCGTGCCCGGCAGCATCGAACGAGGCGAGGAGCCGCATGGCGTCTGACATCGAGATAGCGCGTTCGGCTCGTCTCCGTCCTGTCCGCGAGGTGGCCGAAGAGCTCGGGGTTCTCCCGGACGAGCTCGAACCGTACGGACCGGCCAAAGCGAAGATCTCTCTCGCGACGCTTGCGCGCGTGCGCGAGACGCCTCGCGGACGGTACGTGGTGGTCACGGCGATCACGCCCACGCCGCTCGGCGAGGGCAAGACGCTCACCACAGTGGGTCTCGGGCAGGCGTTCAGGCGTCTCGGCCTGCGCGCGGTCTCGACGATCCGCCAGCCCTCGCTCGGCCCCGTCTTCGGCATCAAGGGCGGGGCGGCAGGCGGCGGGTACGCCCAGGTCGTGCCGATGGAGGACTTGAACCTGCACCTCACGGGCGACGCGCACGCCGTCGCGGCGGCGCACAACCTGTGCGCGGCGTTCATCGACAACCACCTGCACCACGGCAACCGCCTCGGCATCGATCCGCACGCGATCGCCTGGCGGCGGGTCGTGGACATCTCGGACCGCGCGCTTCGCGACATCGTCGTCGGGCTGGGAGGACGCGCGAACGGGCTGCCGCGGCAGACGGGGTTCGACATCGTTGCGGCAAGCGAGCTCATGGCGGTGCTCGCGCTCGCAGAAGACCTCCACGACCTGCGCGTGCGCATCGGCCGCATCGTCGTGGCGGCGACGAAGGAGGGCCGTCCGGTCACCACCGAGGACCTCAAGGTCGCAGGCGCCATGACGGTCCTCATGAAAGACGCCATCAAACCGAACCTCGTGCAGAACCTCGAGGGCGGGCCGGTGCTCGTGCACGCGGGTCCGTTCGGGAACATCGCGCACGGCAACTCGTCGATCATCGCGGACCGCATCGGGCTCGGCCTTGCGGACGTCGTCGTCACCGAAGCGGGCTTCGGCGCCGATCTCGGATTCGAGAAGTTCGCGAACATCAAGTGCCGCGCCTCCGGACTGAAGCCGGACGCAGCCGTGCTGGTGTGCACGGTTCGCGCGCTCAAGGCGCACTCAGGGCGGTTCTCCATCAAGCCGGGGCAGCCGCTCGACCCCGGTCTGCTCGCCGAGGACCTCGAAGCGGTGAGCGAGGGGCTGTGCAACCTGCGCAAGCAGATCGCGAACGTGCGGGCGTTCGGCGTGCCGGTGGTGGTGGCGATCAACCGCTTCCCGAGCGACACGGACGCCGAGCACGAGATGGTGCGCCGGGCCGCGCTGGAGGCGGGCGCATGCGACGTTGCGGTGCACACGATGCACGCCGACGGCGGAGCCGGGGGCGAGGACCTGGCGCGCGCCGTGATGCGCGCGTGGGAGTGTGAGAGCAGCTTCGAGCTCACCTACGACGACACGCTCCCGCCGCGCGAGAAGATCGAGGCGATCGCCCGGCGCATCTACAACGCCGAGGGCGTGGACTTCGCTCCGGCGGCGGAGCGGGCGCTTGCCGCGTACTCGGCGATGGGGTACAAGCGGCTCCCCGTGTGCATGGCAAAGACGCACCTCTCGCTCACGCACGATCCGCAGGCGAAGGGGTGTCCGAGCGGATGGCGGCTGCTGGTCCGCGACGTCAAGCTGTCCGCGGGCGCGGGCTACCTCTATGCGCTGTGCGGTGACATCATGACGATGCCCGGTCTGCCGAGCCGGCCGGCGGGTGAAGGCATCGACATCGACGCCGACGGCAACGTGGTGGGTCTGTCATGACCAGGAACGGAGGGTGAAGCGGGTGGCGCCAGTCATCATCGACGGGAAGAAGGTGGCAGCTCACGTCAAGGAGCGGGCTGCCGAGCGCGTGGCCGCGCTCAAGGCACGAGGTGTCGAGCCAGGCCTGGCCGTCATCCTCGTGGGTGACGACCCGGCGTCACGCGCGTACGTGGACATGAAGGAGCGCGACTGCGCGCAGGTCGGTATCCGGTCCATCGACGTGCGGCTTCCTGCCGACACGCCCCAGGCCGAGCTGGAGGCGCTCGTCGACGGGTTCAACGCCGACCCGGCCGTGCACGGCATCCTCGTCCAACTCCCGCTGCCAGATGGGCTCGACGCCGAGGCCGTCATCGCGCGCATCGCACCCGAGAAGGACGTGGACGGCTTCCATCCGGTGAGCATCGGCCGGTTGGTGCGCGGGCTGCCGGCGCTCCACGCGTGCACGCCGGCGGGTGTGATGGAACTGCTTCGCGCCTACGGCATCGACCCGCGGGGCAAGCGCGCCGTGGTGGTGGGCCGCTCCGTCATCGTGGGCAAGCCGATGGCGCTGTTGCTCTTGCAGGCAGACGCCACGGTGACGGTGTGCCACTCGAAGACGGCCGACCTGCGCGCCGTGTGCCGGGAGGCCGACATCCTCGTGGCCGCCATCGGCCGGGCGAGGATGATCGATGCGAGCTACGTCAAGCCAGGCGCGGTGGTGATCGACGTCGGGATCAACCGTACCGATGCAGGCCTCGTGGGAGACGTGGACTTCGAAAGCGTTGCGCCCATCGCGAGCGCGATCACCCCGGTTCCGGGCGGCGTGGGTCCGATGACCCGGGCGATGCTGATGGAGAACACGGTCGCTGCGTCAGAGGAGGCGAGCAGGTGATGGTGGCGAAACGGCGCGTCGCGGCTCTCGCGATAGCGATTCTGCTGGCTGCGGCGGTCTTCGCGCCGTCTGTGGCGCACGCACGGGTGGCCGAGTACCAGGTGCAGTTCGTGCCGGTGGGGCAGACGGGTTCGTCCGACGTCATCGTGAACGCGGTTCTCTCGCCAGAAACGAGCCTTCCTGCCACCGTCACCGTCCCCTTGCCGGCAGGTGCGCAGGTGCTGTGGAGCGGCGAGATCCTGGGTGGCGACCCGGCGAACGACCCATTCCGCCAGCCCTCTCTAGTGCCGACCGCAGGCGCGCTGGCGGCGGTGTTCCGCCTCGAGCAGAAACCCATCGCCCAGGTGGAGGCCACCGTCGGTTCGCCTCGGGTGCGCGGCTCGAAGGTCTTCGCCACGCTCGCGTGGGTGAATACGGGGGAGGAAGGGCCGTACACGTTCTCGGTGGTGATCGAGCCAGGCGCGACCGGCGTGAAGATCGCGCCGCAGCCTGTCGGCGAGCCGCAGCGCAACGCGAAGGGGGAGACGCTGTACGTTCTCTCCCCGGTGAGGCTTGCCGCTGGGCAGCGGTTCGAAGTCACCGTGGAGTACGAACGAGGCGGGGCTTCGGGCTCCGGCGCGTCGGGCGGCGCGAGCCCCGTGCTCATCGCTGCCGTCGCCGGGCTCATGCTCGCCGTCGTTGCGCTGGTCGTAGTGGTAAGACGCGAGCGCGCCCGGAGTTCGTGAAGCACCCTCTTGCATTCTGCTCGCTTGTGCTACCATCGTGGCCGTAGTGGGCGTAGGCCCAAGGTTGTTGCGAGACGGTTTGTCAAACCGAGAAGCGCCACGAGCACGCACCGCCCGTCTGGACAGCCGCGCACGCGAGCGCATCAAGGTCGCCGGCAGACACGTCGCACGAGCGTGGCCCCGCGCGGGGCGGAAGGACGGAAGTGCATGCCAGAGGGAACGGTGAAGTGGTTCAATCCGGACAAGGGCTATGGGTTCATCTCGCGTGAGGACGGCGACGACCTGTTCGTCCACTACAGCGAGATCCAGATGGAGGGCTTCAAGACCCTCGAGGAAGGGCAGGCCGTGACCTTCGAGATCACGACCGGCCAGAACGGCAAGCTGCAGGCGAGCAACGTCCGCAAGCTCTAGAACCTCTCCGGTCGCCACATGGGCGGGCGGTCCTGGACCCGGGGCCGCCCGCTTTCTCGTGGCGCTCCGCCCGCAGGAGGACTGAGATGGCGTTCGTCTTCGTCGTCGCGTTCACGCTCATCTTCATCGGCGAGCTGGCCGACAAGTCCCAGCTGCTCGCGCTCGTGCTTGCCTCGCGCTTCAAAGCGTGGCAGGTCATCGCGGGGCTCACGCTCTCGACGCTTATCGTCCACATCGTCTCCGTGGCCGTCGGCCAGGGGCTCGGTTCGCTGCTTCCGGAGGAGCTCTTGTCGTGGGTATCAGGGCTTCTGTTCGTCGGCTTCGGCGTCTGGACGCTCCGCGGCGACGACCTCGACGAGGACGAAGATGCCCCGAGCCGGTTCGCACGCTTCGGCCCGGTGCTGGCGTGCGCGGCGGGGTTCTTCCTCGCCGAGGTCGGAGACAAGACGCAGATCATGACGATGGCCATCGCGGCCGACCCGGGCGCGGCGCTCATCGCGTCGCTGAAGGGCGCGGGAGCCGGCATCTCGCACGCGCTCGCGGGCATCGGCATCGTGCAGGACGCCGGCCTTGACGGCTGGGCGCGCTTCTGGGGCGTGACGCTCGGCTCGACGCTCGGCATGGTGTCGGCCGACGTGGTCGCCATCGCGGTCGGCCGGGCGCTCGGGACGCGTCTGCCGGAGCGGCAGCTCCGCTACGCGTCTGCGCTCATCTTCATCGCCTTCGGTCTGCTCACCATCGGGCTGCGCATCGCGGCCATGCGCTGACGCGAGGCGCGCGGGCATATACAATCGGGCCATGGAGCGCGTCGTCCTTCATGCATGCTGCGGGCCGTGCCTGCTCGAGCCGCTCGACGCTTTGCGAGCCGAGGGGTTCGAGCCGCTCGTTGTCTACGCTAACCCGAACATCCACCCGCGCGCCGAGTACGAACGGCGTCGCGACGTGCTTGTCGAGTACGCGGCGTCGGTGGGGGCCGAGGTCGTCGAGGTCCCGTACGCTCCCGTGCTCTGGCTCGAAGCCACCGCCGGGCTGTGGCGCACGCCTGCCGAGCGCTGCCGGGCGTGCTGGCGGCTCCGGCTCGCGCTCGCCGCGCGCGTTGCCGCGGAGCGCGGGATCGATGCGCTCGCCACGACGCTCACGGTGAGCCCCTACCAGGACGCTGCTGCGCTCGATGAGGTCGCCCGCGAGGTGGCCGAGCAGGCGGGCCTCGCCTACGTCGGGCGCGACTTCAGGAGCCGCTACCAGGACGCCGTGCGCCGCTCCAAGGAGCTCGGCATGTACCGGCAGAAGTACTGCGGCTGCATGCTCTCGGAGTGGGAGGCCGCCAAGGCCCGTGCTGATCGGGACGCTCGTCGCGCGAAGGAGAAGGGCGGGGCGCCCTAAGGCGTGTGCCCGTCGGCGTGCCGCCGTGCGCGCTCGCGTCTGACGATGCTCGGCATGTGGGCGAGGTAGCGCGCATTGCGCGTGAGCCAGAACAGCGTGTTGTCGACCCGCGTGGTCTTCTCTTCGATCGCGCGGCGCAAGTCGGCAGCGGTCCGGCCGGGGAAGAGCGTGCGCGTCGCGCCGATCGCCGACAGGATGTGGGCGTCGCTTCCGCCGGTGACGGCGAAGCGCCCGGGGTTGCGCTTGACGTAGGCCCGGGCGCGCAGGTTCGCGTGGAAGAGCAGCGGGGTCGCGTTGTGTATCTCGAAGGCATCGAACGGCACCGCGTCGTACACGCGCTCGTCACCGCGGCACAGCCCGTGCTTCGCCCACCACTTCGGTGCGAACGGGTGCGCGGCGATGGCGATGCCGCCTTGCTCGTGGATGGCGTCCACCGTCTTAAGCGCGCTCATCCCGGAAGGCACGGGTTCTCGGACCCACAGTGCGAGCACGTGCCCGTCCACCGAGTCGATCTCCATGCCGAGCACGAGCTCGATCGGAAGGTCCCTCGCGATCTCGGCGGCTTCGAGGGCGCCGTCCATGGTGTTGTGGTCGGTGATGGCGATGACAGAAAGATCGGTGCGCTCAGCCGCCCACTCCACGACCTGCCGTGGCGAGTACAAACCGTCAGAGGCGGTGGTGTGCAGGTGTATGTCTGCCGATGACCAGGTGCTCACGGCGTGATGGTATCCGATGGGCGGCTCGAGCGATAGCCGCGGGAACGGATGCGTTACACTGGCGCGGAGCACGCAGGCGAGTGGAGGACAGGTGAGGACTGCAGATTTCGACTACGATCTCCCGACCGGGCTCATAGCGCAACGCCCTGTCGAGCCGCGCGACGCGTGCCGCCTGATGGTCGTCGAGCGCGCAAGCGGGCAGATCGACCACAAGACGTTCCGGGACCTGCCCGAGTACCTGCGGGAAGGCGACGTCCTCGTCGTCAACGAGACACGCGTGCTGCCCGCGCGGCTTCGCGGCGCGAAGGACGAGACCGGCGGGGCGGTCGAGGTGCTGCTCTTGCGCCCCCGGTACGGGACCACCTGGGAGTGTCTCGTCAAGCCGGGGCGCCGCCTGAAGCCCGGGGCGAAAGTGGTGTTCGGCGATGGGCTGCTCACCGGCCTCATCGTTGACGTGATCGAGCAGACCGGAGGCCGCGTCATCACCTTCAGCGTGCGTGAAGGCACGTTCATGGACGCGGTGCACGCCATCGGCGAGATGCCGTTGCCGCCGTACATCACCGCCTCGCTCGACGACCCCGAGAAGTATCAGACGGTGTACGCGACGCACGAGCACAGCGTCGCTGCGCCGACGGCAGGACTGCACTTCACCGAAGCGCTCATGGACGAGATCCAGAAGCGTGGCGTGCACGTCGCGAGAGTCGAGCTCGACGTGGGGCTCGACACCTTCCGGCCCGTCGCGGTGGACGACCCGCGCGAGCACGTCATGCATGCCGAGCACTACCGCGTGCCGGCGTGGACGGCCGACGCGGTGAACGAGGCGCGCCGCCGGGGCTCGCGCGTGATCGCCGTGGGTACGACGAGCGTGCGGGCGCTGGAGAGCGCGTACAACGAGCAGACGCGGCTCGTGGAGCCGTCCGAGGGCGTGACGGACCTGTTCATCCTGCCCGGCTTCACCTTCGGCGTTGTCGACGCGCTCATCACGAACTTCCACATGCCGCGCTCGACGCTGCTGATGATGGTGAGCGCGTTCGCCGGCCGCGACCTCATCATGCGCGCCTACGAGACCGCAAAGCGCGAGCGCTACCGGTTCTTGTCGTTCGGCGACGCGATGCTCATCGTCTGAGCGTCAGTCGAGGCGCACCCACCAGGTCCAGTTCGGGTTGCCGCGCGCCGGATCGTCTTCGGTCGTGCCCGGAGCGACCGCGAACCCGTCCAGCGGGCGCGCCCCTGCAGGCACGTAGATGCGGACACCGCGATCGTCGGAGCCGAAGTAGCGGAACGTGGGCGATCCGTCCGGCGAGGCAGGGGGCGCGAACCGGGATGGCAGCGTCGGCCACTCACCGAAGCGCGCGATGGGCGTGCCGCTCTCCAGCGCGAAGGCATCGCCAGCGTATGAGCGCGTGACGAGGCGGAATCGGAGGGCCCGGCCATCGGGAGCTTGAAGCCAGATGGTCGTGACAGAGGGTTCGGCAG
The DNA here is from genome assembly GCF_023371205.1 of Parvivirga hydrogeniphila. Taxonomy (NCBI): domain Bacteria; kingdom Bacillati; phylum Actinomycetota; class Coriobacteriia; order Anaerosomatales; family Anaerosomataceae; genus Parvivirga; species Parvivirga hydrogeniphila. The sequence continues at coordinate 145,252 of NZ_JAMCCO010000002.1, read as the reverse complement.
GGTCTGCAAGCGCCGTCATCGTCGCCGGGTCGCTCTCAGGGTCGTCGAGGGCGCTTGCGATCACGCCTGCGGTCGCAAGCGCGGAGGGAATCGAGCGCTCGACGCTCTCGAGCCGGAACACGAGCCCGTCGAGCGTCACGTACGGGGGCGCGCTCGCCACGGCCGACGCCTGCGCAGCGCCGTAGTTGCTCTCGGCCGTCGGTTCGGCTCCCGGCGGCGCGGCGGACTTCGGGGCGGTGCGGTCCTGGGCGCTTTCGACGACCGCCGTGCCGGACATGGTCGCCACGTGCGGGAGCGACAGTCCGACTGCCACGAGCCCCACGATGACGATGGCGGCCGCTGCCGCGAAGCCGGCGAACCGGCGCTCCCATCCGCGCCACCGCGAGCGAGCGGGCATCCCGGTGGGCTCGGAAGACCGAGCGGGGAGCTCGCGCGCAGCGGCCTCGAGGGCTCGGGCCTGCTCGGCGGCCCGCTCGCGCTCGTCGCGGACGGCTGAGAGGACGGCGTCTGCGAGCTGTGGCGGAGCGGCGGGCCTGGGCGCGGCGGCGAGCGTGGCGAGACCGGCTTTGACGCGCGCGCACTCGGGGCACGCGTCGCAGTGCGCCTCGGCTTGCGCGAGGTCCTCGGCAGGGACGGGTCCGTCTGCCGCTTCGAGCAAGACCGCGATGGCGCGCTCGCAGTCCATCACGCGCCTCCTTCGCTCTCCATCAGGAGCACCGCGAGCGCCTTGCGCGCGCGGAACACGCGGGACTTCACCGTTCCGACGGGCACGCCGAGCGCTTCTGCGGCCTGCTCGTACGAGAGGTCGAACAGCGCGATCGCGCCGAGCGCCTCCCGTTCCTCCGGCGGGAGCGTGCGGACCGCTGCTTCGACGGACTGCCCGAGCGCGACGGCATCGGACGCGTCCTCGGTGCGCGGCGGGTCGAAGTCCGAGAGGTCCGTTGGGACCGGGACGTGCGTGCGGGCCCGCGCCATGTCGAGGCACACGTTGCGGGTGACGCGGAACAGCCACGTCGAGAAGGCCGAGCGGCCATCGAACGATCCGAGCGAGCGGAACACCTTGATGAACACCTCTTGCGTCGCGTCTTCTGCGGCCGTCGGGTCGCCGAAGAATCTGAGCGCGTGGCCGTACACGGCGTCGATGTGCGCGCGCACGAGCGCTTCGAACGCGCGCTCGTCGCCGGCCTGGGCCTGAGCGACAAGCTCGCTATCGCCGGTGACGCCGGTGCGATCCACTGCCTCTCCTTGCGTAAGACGGCCTGAAGCGCTCGCCGGTTCGCGTCCAAGGATACCGCGTGCGGGGTGCTGATAGAATGGCCGGCATGTCCACGATGCACAGATTCGAGGTCCAGGCGGCAGACGGCGCCACCGGTGCTCGCGCCGGGGTCTTCCACACCGCGCACGGACCTGTGCTGACGCCGGTGTTCATGCCGGTGGGCACGCGCGCCACCGTCAAGGGGATGACGCCGGAGTCGCTCGAGGCGCTCGGCGTGCAGGTGGTGCTCGCCAACGCCTATCACCTGTTCTTGCGTCCGGGAGCGGACCTGGTGGCCGAGGCGGGCGGCCTGCACGCCTTCACGAACTGGAAGCGCGCGATCCTGACGGACTCCGGCGGCTTCCAGATCTTCTCGCTCGCCGACACGCTCAAGCTCGACGACGATGGCGTGATCTTCCGCAGCATCGTCGACGGCGCGTGGCACCGCTGGACGCCTGAGGACAACGTGCGCATCCAAGAGCAGCTCGGCGCCGACATCATCATGCAGCTCGACCAGTGCCCGCCGTACCCGGCCGAGGAGGCGTTCGTGGCCGAGGCGGTGCGCCGGTCGGCTGCGTGGGCGAAGCGGTGTTGGGCGGCGCACGCACGAGAGGACCAGGCTCTCTTCGGCATCGTGCAAGGAGGACTCTACCAGCACCTTCGGCGCGAGAGCATCGAGCGGCTGGGGGAGATCGGGTTTCCCGGCTACGGCATCGGTGGCTACTCGGTGGGCGAGCCGCACGAGCTCATGTTGGAGTCGCTGGCCGAGGTCGGTGCGCTTCTGCCGGCGGACAGGCCGCGGTACCTCATGGGCGTCGGCAACCCGACGACCATCGTGCAGGCGATCGCGCTCGGCGTGGACATGTTCGACTGCGTGCTGCCGACGCGCACGGCGCGTCTGGGCACGGCGTTCTCGTCGGAAGGGCGCCTCAATCTGCGCAACGCCAGATTCGCGCGGGACTTCGGTCCGCTCGATCCTGCGTGCTCGTGCCCGGTCTGCCGGTCGTATTCGCGCGCATACCTCCGGCACCTCGTGAACGTGAAAGAGATGCTCGGCGCCATCTTGCTCACGACGCACAACCTGCACTTCGTGCTCGACCTGGTTCGCCGCGCGCGGGAGGCGATCGTCGCTGGCGAGTACGCGGCGTTCGTGCGCGCGTGGATGGAAAGCCCTGGCGCAAACGACTACTGATGATGGCGCAGTGCTGAGCCCGCGCGGGTGGTATGATGTGTGGCCGTGCATCGGCACGGCTCCGTTGCGCTTCTGACCGAGGAGGTCTGCGATGAACCAGCAGTACGGACAGCTTCTCTCGCTCGTGTTGCTCGTGGTGGCGTTCTACTTCCTGCTCATCCGCCCGCAGGTCAAGCGTCAGAAGGAGCAGCAGCAGCTGATGGCGTCGCTCGCCGTCGGGGACCGCGTGGTCACGATCGGCGGGCTGTACGGCACGATCGTGGCGCTCGCAGACGACACCGTCGACCTGAAGGTCGCCGAGGGGGTCGTCGTCACCTACGCGCGCTCTGCGATCGCGCGCAAGGTGGAAAGCGGCGAATAGCCGGCAGCAACGACACGGAAAGACTGGAGACGGGATGGACGACAAGTCGAAGAACGTCCTTGCGCTCGGCATCGTCCTGGTGCTCGTAGCGCTGTCGTGGTGGGCCTTCTGGCCGCTCGACAAGAAGATCTCGCAAGGGCTCGACCTGAGAGGCGGCCTGTCGGTGATCCTCACCGCTGAGCCCGCACCGGGCCAGCCGCTCACCGAAGATATGATGAACCGGGCGGAGACCATCCTCACGGAGCGCGTGAACGCGCTCGGTGTGAGCGAGGCCAGCGTGCAGCGCTCCGGTGCCGACGCGCTGCTCGTCCAGATCCCCGGCATCAAGGACTCGCGCGAAGCGCTCAAGACGCTCGGGTCGACCGGCCGGCTCGACTTCGTGGACGCCCGGAGCATCACCGCGACGGACGTGGCGCTCGAGTACGGCGCGGTGCTGCCGGAAGGCGCGTACCCGGAAAGCGCGATCATCGTCACGGGTGCGAACGTGAAGTCCGCCGGCGTCACGGTGGACCAGAGCAACCGTCCGGCCGTCTCCCTCGACTTCGACAAGCAGGGCGCGGACGCGTGGGCGAAGTACACGACGGCCAACGTGGGGCAGGCCATCGTGATCACCCTCGACGGCGTCGTGCAGTCGGTGGCGACCATCCGCCAGCCGATCACCGATGGCAAGACGATGATCTCCGGCACCTTCACCGCCGAGGAGGCCAAGCGTCTCGCGGCGGTGCTGCAGGCGGGCGCGCTGCCGGTGAAGCTCACGCCTTCCTCCACGCAGATCGTGGGTCCGACGCTCGGCCAGGAATCACTCAAGCAGGGCCTGCTTGCGGGCCTTGCCGGCTTCGGGCTCGTCGCGCTGTTCATGCTCGTGTACTACCGAGGGTTCGGCCTGCTGTCGTGGTTCTCGCTGGCGTCGTACCTGTCGTTGCTGTTCGGCATCATCGCGCTCCTTTCGCGCGCGGGTGCGTACTCGCTGTCGCTGCCTGGCGTGGCCGGTCTCGTCCTCACCGTCGGCCTCGCCGCTGACTCGTCGATCCTCATCTTCGAGCGCTTCAAGGAAGAGGTGCGGATGGGCAAGACGTTCCGCAGCGCCGCCAAGTCCGGCACGCGGCACGCGCTCATCACGAGCCTGAACGCCGACCTCGTGACGCTCGTGAGCGCCATCGCGATCTTCATCTTCGCGATCGGTCCGGTGAAGGGCTTCGCTCTCACGCTCGCGCTCGGCATCGTCTGCGACCTGTTCGTGGCCTTCCTGTTCACGCGGAGCGCTGTGATGCTCCTGGCCGAGTCGGTGGTGCACAAAGCGCCCGCCCTCTTCGGCGTGAAGGGAGGCCAGGATGTCTAGGCGCATCTACATCGACTTCCTCGGCAAGAAGAACATCTTCTTCGCGATATCCGGTGTCCTGATCGCGGTGAGCATCGCCGCGCTCATCTTCAAAGGGCTCGTCTTCGGCATCGAGTTCCAGGGCGGCACGGTCATGACGCTCAAGACGAAGCCGGGCGTCACCGCGGAGCAGGTGCGCACGGCGCTTCAGAAGGCCGGCGTCCCGGACGCGCGCAACGCGACGATTCAGACGACGCAAGACGGGTCGTGGCTCGTGCGCACCGCCGAGTCCGATTCGCAAAAGGCCGAAGAGGCGTTCTTGAAGGTGGTAGACGAGCTCAGTCTCCCGAAGCAGGACGTCACGGTGACCACCATCGGCCCAGGGTGGGGCAGGAGCGTCACCCGTTCAGCGCTCACGGCGCTCACGATCTCGATCCTTGCGATCCTGCTGTACATCTCCGTGCGGTTCGAGTACAAGATGTCGGTCACCGCGGTGCTCGCGCTCGTGCACGACGCGCTCATCGTGCTCGGCATCTATGCCGTGTCCGGTCGCGAGGTGACGCCGAACACGATCGCTGCGCTGCTCACCATCCTCGGATACTCTCTGTACGACACGATCGTCGTGTTCCACCGCATCCGGGAGAACACGCGGACGCTTACGAAGCAGACGTTCACGGAGGCCGCGAACGACTCTATCAACCAGGTGCTTGCGCGCTGGGTGAACACGAGCCTGACGTCGATCATCCCGGTGACGGCGCTGTTCTTCTTCGGCGGCGAGACGCTCAAGGACTTCGCATTCGCGCTCCTCGTCGGCATGATCTCCGGTGCGTACTCGTCAGTGGGCGTCGCAAGCAACATCTATGCGATATGGAAGGAATCGGAGCCGCGGTACCAGGCGCTCCGCAAGAAGCAGGCGCAGAAGGCGGCGAAGAAGGCCTCCTAAGGCGCGTGCGCGCACACGATCCCAGGGCCGATGCGCGGCAGCGTGTCGGCCCTGTGCGTTAGGATGCACGCATGGTGAGCACAGCAAGCGGATGGCGCCTGCGTCGCGCAATGGATGCGGCGGAAGCGGCGCGGCTCGCGGAGGCGCTCGGCGTCTCGCGGCTGACGGCGTCTGTTCTCGTCGCCCGCGGGGTGGCGAGCGAGGCCGAGGCGCGGCGCTTCCTGGCGCCGTCGCTCGCTCGCGACTGGCCTGAAAAGACCGCAGTCCCGGGGCTCGCCGAGGCCGCGGAGCGCGTGGCGCGTGCGCTTCGGCGCGGCGAGCACGTCGTGGTGTTCGGGGACTTCGACCTGGACGGCGTGTCGGCGGCGGCGCTGCTCGCCCTCGCGCTCCGGGACCTCGGCGGGAACGCGACGCCCATCGTCCCGCACCGGTTCCGGGAGGGCTACGGTCTGACGGATGCCGCTTTGGAGCGCGTGCTTGCCGAGCGGCCGGACCTCGTGGTGACGGTGGACTGCGGGATCTCTGCTGCCGAGCAGGTCCGCACGCTGAGAGCGCGCGGCGTCGACGCGGTCGTCACCGACCATCACGAACCCGGCGACCTGGTGCCCGAGGGCGTCCCGGTCGCCGACCCGAAGCTCGCAGACGGCGGCCCCGAGCTCTCGGGCGCGGGCGTCGCGCTCGCACTCGCGCGCGCGGTGGGGGAGCTGCTGGGCGAGACGGACGCGTGGGCGCGCTTCGCCGACCTCGCCGCGATAGGGACCGTCGCCGACGTCGTGCCGCTCACGGGGCCGAACCGGGCGCTCGTGGCAGACGGGCTCGCGGCGCTTCGCCGTGCGCCACGTCCGGGCATCCGCGCGCTCGCGGCCGTGGCAGGCATCGAGATGAGCGAGATCACAGCCGAGCGCGTGGCGTTCGGGCTTGCACCGCGGCTGAACGCGGCAGGGCGCATGGCGGACCCCGCGCTCGCCCTTCGGCTCCTCATGACGAGCGACGAGACCGAGGCCGAAGAGCTCGCGCGCGCGCTCGACGAGCACAACCGGGTGCGCCAGTCGGTGGAGGCCGACGTCTTCGAGGCAGCGCTCGCGCGGCTCGAGGCGCTCGGCGGGCCGACCCCTCCCGCGATCGTGGTGGCCGGCGAGGACTGGCACGAAGGCGTGCGCGGCATCGTGGCGTCGCGTCTGGCCGAGCGCTTCGGGCTTCCGGCTCTCGTCCTGTGCATCGAAGGCGACGAAGCGCAGGGCTCGGGCCGCTCGGTGCCAGGCGTCGACCTCTACGGCGCGCTCGCGCGCACGGGCGGGCTGCTCACGCGGTTCGGCGGCCACGAGGCGGCCGTGGGCTTCGCGCTGCCTGCCGATAGGATCGACGACTTCCGAGCGGCCATCTCGCAGGCTCTCGCAGACGACGTCGCGCGCCTCGGGCCGCGCGTGGCGCTCGTGGATGCCGTGGCCCGCCTCTCCGACGTCGGCCTGGAGGCGGCGGCGGAGATCACGATGCTCGAGCCCTTCGGGTTCGGGAACCCGCGGCCCGTCTTCGCGCTCCCGGGCGTCTTCCTCGACAGGTGCCGGCTGGCGGGCTCGATGGGTCAACACCTGATGATGGACGTCCACGACGGCGTCGCACGCGCCGACGCGGTGATGTTCCGCTGCCCCGACCCGGACGCGCTCATGGCGCACGAGGCCGCAGCCGACGTCGTCGCGGAGATCGAGCGCTCGTCGTGGCGTGGACGCGACCGCGTGCGCCTCGTCGTCAGGGGCGTGCACGCGCACGCGCCATCGCCGGAGTCGCCGGCTCGCGAGCTCGTGGATGCGCTGTTCGAGGGGGCGGACGCGTCGCTGGACAGGGCCGAGTACGCGACCATCGCCGAGGAGCCCGCGTTCCATACGAAGCTCGTCGGCGTCACGTTCGAGGGCCGCCAGGAAGCCGTGGCGCGTCTCGTTCCCGGCACCCCGCTTCGCATCGTGCGCGAGCCGGACAATCCTCACGACGGGTCCGCCTGCGCGCTGCACGACCCGAGCGGGACGCACGTCGGCTACTTCAACCGGCGTCTCGCCGCGGCGCTCGCGCCGCACATCGACGCAGGCGCGGTCTACGAGGTCGTCGTCAGCGAGGTCACCGGCGATGCAACGCGCGGTGCGTTCGGCGTGAACGTGCTCGTCCGGCGAGCGGACGACGACGAGCAGCAGGCGCAGGCAGGCGACGAAGCGGCCGCCGCGCGCGCTCGCCTCAAGGAGCGTTCCGGCGAGGAGCTGCTCGACGGCGTCATCGAGGCGATCGCGCCCGGCATCGTGCTGCACGAGGCGCAGCGAGAAGCGTTGGCGGCCCTGGAGCGCAACGAGCGGACGCTGCTCGTCATGGCGACGGGGCGGGGAAAGTCGCTCGTGTTCTTCGCGCACGCTGCGAGACGGGCGGTGGAGCGGAGCGAAGCGTCGGTCTTCATCTACCCGCTGCGGTCGCTCGTCGCGGACCAGGCGTACCACCTCGCGAGCACGCTTGCGCGCGCTGGCTGCACCGCGGCTGTCCTCACGGGCGAGTCGGGCCCTGCGGAGCGCGACGGGGTGTTCGGGGCGCTTGCGGACGGCTCCGTCGACGTCGTGCTCACCACGCCCGAGTTCTTCGAGCGGCACGCGGAGCGGTTCGGCGCGACCAAGCGCGTGCGGTTCGCGGTCGTCGACGAGGCGCACCACGTGGGCGCCGCGCGGCGCGGGCACCGGCCTGCCTACGCGCAGCTGTCGGCCGCGTTCGAGGCCGCGGGCGTACGCGACGTGCTCGCGACGACGGCCACCGCCGACGATGGGGCAGCGGCCGCGATCGAGCAGGCGCTCGGCGTGACGCGGCGCGTGCTCGACCCGACGGTGCGCGAGAACCTCACGCTGGAAGACCGCCGCGGCGTGCCGGACAAGCGCACGGCGCTCGCGTCGCTTCTCGCAGACGGCGAGAAGAGCGTCGTGTACGTCAACAGCCGGGAGGAGGCCGTCAGGCTCGCCCAGCATCTGCGCCGCGCCGCGCCACGGGTCCGCGATGCGGTCGCGTTCTACCACGGCGGGCTCGGGCGGTCTATGCGCCACGCGGTGGAAGAGGCGTTCCGCGACGGGTCGGTGCGGGCCGTCGTGGCGACGAGCGCCTTCGGCGAGGGGGTGAACGTGCCCGACGTCAGGCGTGTCGTCCTCTACCACATGCCCTTCTCGGCCGTCGAGTTCAACCAGCTGTGCGGCCGGGCGGGCCGGGACGGCGCTCCGGCGGCCGTCCACCTGCTGTTCTGCGAACGCGACGCGCGCATCAACGAGGCCATCGTCGCCTCGCTCGCGCCAGAGCGGGACGACTTGGCCGCGCTCTATCTAGCGCTTCGCGACCGCGCGCGCGACGCGGGGGAGGACGGCATCGAGGCCACGAACGCCGAGCTTGCGGAGGCGGCGAGGCGCAAGCGGCCGACCTCGCGGCTGGACGAGTCAGGCGTGTCTGCGGGCCTTGCGGTCTTCCGCGAACTCGGGCTCGTTCGAACGAGCGGCATCGCGACCTACCGCCGCATCGAGCTTATCGACGTGGGCGGCGTGAAGGTCGATCTCGAACGCTCCGTCCGCTACGCGGAAGGCAGGCAGGCCGTGGCGGAGTTCGGGGCATTCAAGCAGTGGGTGCTCTCTGCGAGCGCAGAGGAGCTGCTCACGAGGATCAACCGTCCGATCGTCCCGTCCGCGTAGGGCCTTCCGCGCGCGGCTCCGGGCAGCGCGTATACTTACGTCTACCGCTCGCGCACACTGTGCGAGCGGGCACCCAGGCATCGAGGTGAGCGCGTGCCGACGACCGTCGAGTCGATCGAGGCCATCGTGCAGTCTTACAGCCCAGGCGCTGACCTGGCGGGGCTGCGCGCTGCGTACGAGTTCGCGCTCGAGAAGCACGCCGGCCAGGTGCGCAAGTCGGGCGAGGAGTTCGTCTCGCACCCGCTCGAGGTCACCAAGATCCTCGCCGAGCTCCACCTCGATACCATCACGCTTGAGGCCGCGCTCCTGCACGACGTCGTCGAGGACAGCGGCGTGAAGCTCGCCGAGATCCGCGCCCGGTTCGGCCCCGAGGTCGCCGCGCTCGTCGACGGCGTCACCAAGCTCGGCCGCATCAAGTACTCGACGGTGGCCGAGGCGCAGTCGCAGAACCTGCGCAAGATGCTCATCGCGATGGCCAAGGACATCCGGGTCATCCTCATCAAGCTCGCTGACCGCCTGCACAACATGCGGACGCTGTCGGCGCTTCCGCCCGAGAAGCAGCGCGAGAAGGCCATCGAGACGATGGAGATCTACGCGCCGCTTGCGCATCGCCTCGGCATCTCGCAGATCAAGTGGGAGCTCGAAGACCTGGCGTTCTTCTACCTGGAGCCGAAGAAGTTCAACCAGATCCAGCGGATGGTGGCCGAGAGCCGCGCTGCCCGCGAGGAGTACCTGGAGCAGGTGATCCAGCAGCTCAGAAGCGAGCTCGAGGCCGTCGGCATCGCCTCGGAGATCTCCGGTCGACCCAAGCACCTGTACAGCATCTACCAGAAGATGACCCAGCGCGGGAAAGACTTCTCAGAGATCTACGACCTCATCGCGCTTCGCGTCATCGTCGGGTCGGTCAAGGACTGCTACGGTGCGCTCGGCACGGTGCACTCCATCTGGAAGCCGGTCCCGGGGCGCTTCAAGGACTACGTGGCGATGCCGAAGTTCAACATGTACCAGTCGCTCCACACCACCGTCATCGGCCCCGCTGGCCGGCCGCTCGAGATCCAGATCCGCACGGAGGAGATGCACAGGACTGCCGAGTACGGCATCGCGGCGCACTGGCGGTACAAAGAAGGCGGCAAGGACGAGTCGTTCGACGAGCGGCTCGCGTGGTTGCGCCAGATGCTCGAGTGGCAGACCGAGCTCAAAGACCCGCGCGAGTTCATGGAGGCCCTCAAGATCGACCTGTTCGAAGACGAGGTCTTCGTCTTCACGCCGAAAGGCGATGTCATCTCGCTCAGGAAGGGCTCGACGCCGATCGACTTCGCGTACGCCATCCACACCGAGGTCGGGAACCACTGCGTGGGCGCGAAGGTGAACGGCAGCATCGTGCCGCTCTCGTACGAACTGCAGATGGGCGACCGCGTCGAGATCCTCACCGCGAAGAATGCGAGCCCGTCCCGCGACTGGCTCGCTATCGTCAAGACGTCGTCTGCGCGCTCGAAGATCAAGGCGTACTTCAGCAAGGTTGCGCGCGTCGACGACCTGCAGACCGGGCGCGAGGAGCTCCTGAAGGCGCTGCGCAAGCACGGTCTCGGACTGGGGAGCCACGGTGTCGCCAAGGCGCTGGAGGCTGTGGCGAAGGAGATGAACGTCGGGAGCGCCGACGACCTCCTCGCGCAGATCGGCGCGGGCAAGCAAAGCCCCCGGCAGGTCGCCACGAAGCTCATCAAGCACCTCGCGCGCGAGGGGGTCGTGCAGCCGCCGGTGGAGGAGAGGCCCGCTGGCCTGCCGCTCGACAGGCCCATGACGCCGCCACGCGCGAAGCGTCGGCGCGCGACCGCGGGCGTGCGCGTCGCTGGCGTGGACGACCTGCTCATCCGCCTCGCGCGCTGCTGCAACCCCGTCCCAGGCGACGAGATCGTCGGCTTCGTCACGCGCGGTCGCGGCGTGTCGGTGCACCGCAAAGACTGCCCGAACGCGCGGGAGCTGCTGAGCCAGCCGGAGCGCATCATCGCGGTGGAGTGGGACACGGGGGCGGCGAGCGTCTACCAGGTCGAGATCCTCATCGAAGCGCTCGACCGCACGCGGCTGCTCCAAGACGTGTCGGTCGCGCTCGCTGACGCTGGCGTGAACGTGCTTTCGGCGTCGGTCTCGACCGACCGCCAGGGAATCGCCACCATGCGGTTCTTGCTCGAGCTGGGCAGCATGGACCAGCTCACCAAGGTGCTGAACTCGGTGCGCGGCGTCGGCGGCGTGTTCGACGCACGCCGCAGCCTGCCGGAGCCGAACGGCGCGAAACGGAGGCGGTCGTGATCGTCGAGCGCCTCATCGTCGGTCCTTTGGAGACGAACTGCTGGCTGGTGTCTTCGGATGCGAAGCGCGTGCTCGTCATCGACCCGGCAGGCGAGCCGGTGCGGCTGCTGGGCATCATCGGGCCGCGGCGCGTGGAGGCGATCGTGCTCACGCACGGCCACTTCGACCACATCGGCGCGGTGGCGGCGCTTGCCGCGCAGAAGGGCGCGCCGGTCTGCGTGCACGAGGCAGACGCGCACGCGATCAACTCTGCTGAGCGCAACGGCGGTCGCGTGTTCGGCTTCGAGGTGGCCGCGCCGCCGGCCGACCGGCTGCTGAAAGACGGAGACGTCGTTGAGGCGGCAGGCGTCGAGCTGGCGGTGCTCCATACGCCCGGGCACACCCCGGGCTCGATCTGCCTTCACGGCGACGGCCACCTGTTCAGCGGCGATACGCTGTTCGCGGGAAGCGTCGGTCGCACCGACTTTCCCGGCGGAGACGCCCGGACGATGGCGCGTTCCATCGCGCGGCTCGCGGCGCTTCCAGACGAGACGGTCGTGCACCCAGGTCACGGCCCGGACACCACCATCGGTCGTGAGCGCCGGATCAACCCCTTCTTCCCGCGCGCGTGAGGCGTCGGTCTGTGCACGACGAGCGATTCGGCCCCCGTGGTGCTGATGGCAGAAGGTGCCGCAGGTTGGTATAGTGTTTGTTATTGATGCTTAGCGAACGGGGAACCGGATTGGTCCTCGGTACCCTGTGGGAGGCGTTGCCGTGCACGTCGAGCGAACGACACCAAGAAAAGTGCTTCGCCCCGTCGCCGTCGTGGTCGTTCTCGTCGTCGTCGTTGCTGCCCTTGCATTCGTGGGCTGGAAGGTCTGGTCGGCACCCGAAGGCAAGGCGCAGCGCGAAGCATCGCTTGAAGCTGCGTCTCAAGCGTACAACGACGGCAAGTTCGCTGAAGCCGAGCAGATGGCGTCCGACGTGCTGGTGTCGAACCCGGGAAGCATCGAAGCCAAGAAGCTCCTCGCGATGACGCTTGCGGCCCAGGGCAAGAACGAAGAGGCCATCGCGGTGTTCTCTGAGGTGGTAGGGGCCGACCCGAAGGACCACGAATCGTTCTACCGGATGGCGGTCCTGGAGCGGCTGATCGGGCGCACGGCAGATGCCATCACGCACTTCGAGAAGGCGGTCTCTCTCAAGAAGGACCGCGCGTATGCCGATGAGCTCGCAAGGACGTACGTGCAGGTCGGGCGCTATGAGGACGCGATCGAGCAGTGGCAGACCGTGGTGGCAGACGGCGCCCTCGACGAAGCGCAGAAGGCACAGGTGTACGCCGCGATGGCGTCCGCGTACGAGGGGCTACGCAATTACGAGAACGCGCGGGCGATGCTCAAGGAGGCGCTGCATCTTACCCCCAACGACGAGCAGCTGAAGGCTCGGCTCGCTGCTTTGGAAGGATCCAGATGAGGTTCGCGCGGGAGCGTGAGGCATGGTAGCAGCGGTGCGCAGCTGGTGGAAAGCGCATCCAGCTGCGGCTGGCGCGATTGTTGCAGCGTTGACGCTCGCCTTAGCGGGCGTCTTCGTGCTTCCTGCCTCCGCGGATACGGCCACTCTCACGCCGAGCGGAGACGGTTTTTCTGTGGCGAACTGGTCCACTTCGCCCACGGCGGATGACTGGGCGAATGCGATGGACACCAACGACGGCGATTCGACGTACGCTTCGACGAACAGCCTCAACGCGGCAATGTACCTGGCAATCGACGACCTTCCGGTCGCGAACGCCACCATCAACAGCGTGACCATCAACGTCGTGGCGCGGACGCTCGACGACGACCAGATGGACATCGGGTATTCGAATGCCGGAGCAGCTCCGGTGTACGATTCGAACCGGCGCACACTTTCGACCTCGTACGCGACGTACTCGTGGTCGCCCGCGAATGCACCCGACGGCACGTCGTGGGACGTCACAGACGTCAACAACCTGCAAGTCGTCGTCAAGGCCATTAAGGGTTCGAATCCGCTTTCTGTGCTGGTAACGGAGGTCTCCGTCGTCGTCGACTACACACCGGCCACACCCACCCTCACCGTCGCGCAGGGCGCCGATCCCGGCCGTCCGACCGCCAAGCAGTTCGTCGGCCAGGGAGCGACTGGCCGGGTCGTCGACGAGCTCGCGCTGACGGCGCAAGCCGGCAACGGGGACGTAACGGTCACGCAGATCGTGGTACGCGGGCTCGACACGGCGGCGGCGCTTCTCACCGACGTGTCCGGTGTCAAGCTGTACCGTGATGACGGTGACGGCGTGTTCGATGGCGGCGACACGCAGATCGGCACGACGCAGACCTTCTCAGGCAACGCATCGGGATCGACTGCGACGTTCGGGGGGCTCGGCCTGACTGTCGCCGACGGAACGACGGCCAAGATCTGGATCGTGTACGACATCGGGGCCTCTGCGGTCGACGGGCATGCGCTCGGCTCGCGGGTCAACAACGGCGACGTGACGGTGTCTGCGGGGCAGACCGTCAACGCGTTCACCGACATCATCTCGGCGAACACCGGCCAGACCCTCCAGGTCGACGCCGCTCCTCCGACTGCGGACACCACGAGTCCCGCGAACAACGCGGTCCTCACCGGCTCGTCCGCGACGGTGTCCGGCACCGCCTCTGACGGCTCCGGGTCCGGTGTGGCGAGCGTGCAGGTCGCGATACAGCGCTCAGACGGCCAGTACTGGAATGGCACGGGCTGGACCGCGTCGCAGACGTGGAATGCGGCCACGGGCACCACCTCGTGGACGTACGCGTGGTCTCTCGATGCGGGCCAGAACCGGGAGTACACGTATACCATCACCGCGCGTGCCACCGACAACGTCGGGCTCCAGGGCGCCGACGCGTCTCCCGTGACCGGCGTGCGCGTGGACAACACGGGTCCGAGCATCGCCTCTGTGACTCCGCCGACCAGCGCGACGAGCGTGGACGTCGTGTTCGATGAGGACCTGGACGGCGCCTCCATCAGCGCGAGCGACTTCACGATCGCCGGCCTGACGGTCAGCGCGGCGAACCTCCAGCCGGACAACAAGACCGTGCGGCTCACCACGAGCGAACAGACCCCAGGCCAGTCCTACACGGTGTCGGTGTCGGCGGGCCAGATCCAAGACGTCTACGGGAACGCGAACGAGCTCACGCAAGGCTCTTTCACGGGCTACCAGCCGGTTCCGTCGCTATCGGTCGCTCCCGGCGCGGACGTGCCGCCTGCGAAGGTGTACGTGCTCAGGAGCTCGACGCACGCCGTCGACCAGTTTGAGCTGAGCGCGTCGAACGGCGACGTCACGGTCACGCAGATCGTCGTGCGCGGACTGGACACCACCTCGACGCTCCAGGACGACGTGTCGAGCGTGCGGCTGTACCTGGACGACGGCGACGACGTGTTCGATGCAGGTGACTCGCAGGTCGGCACGGCGCAGGCGTTCTCAGGGCAGGGGAGCGGCTCGACCGCGACCTTCTCCGGGCTGGCGCTCACCGTCTCGCCGGGTTCGCCGCGCCGGGTGTGGATCGTGTACGACGTCGGCGCGCTCGCAGGCAACGGCCACGCGGTCGGCTCGCAGATCGTCGACGGTGACGTGACGGTCTCAGCGCCTGCGACCGTGTCGTTCACGACCTCGCCGATCACCTCTGCGAACGGCGGTCAGACGCTCGAAGTCGACGCGTACTCGCCTGTGGTGAGCGTCCTGTCACCGACGCCGAGCAGCATCACCACGGCGCAGCCGACCATCATCAGCGGCACTGCGAGCGACGATCCTGACGGCGGCGGGCCGCTGACGGGCTCGGGCGTCGCCTCAGTGCAGGTCCGCATCACGCGCTCAGACGGCAGTTACTGGAACGGCTCGACCTGGGTGGCCGCTTCCGACACGTGGCTTGCGGCGACCGGTTCTGCGAACTGGACGTACTCGTGGACGCTGCCTGCAAACGAGCAGATCGGGACGTACAGCTACACCATCGAAGCGCGCGCGTCAGACGCGACGGGCAACGCCCCGGGCCTCTCACCGGCCGTGACGGGCGTACAGGTCGACACCCGCGGACCGAGCATCGTGTCGGCTGCCGCGGTGGACACGACGACCGTGGACGTCGTGTTCAGCGAACCGCTGAGCGCGTCGACCGTGCAAGCATCGGACTTCACGTTCACGGGCGGTCTTTCCGCCTCGGCTGCGGTGCTCCAAGCAGACAACGTCACCGTGCGGGTCACGACAAGCCCGCAGACCGCTGGCCAGTCCTATGTCGTGCAGGTGGCGGCCGGATCGCTTGCTGACGCGCAAGGTGTGGGCAACCCCTCGACGGACAGTAGCTTCGTTGGGTACACGCCGCCGGTCGAGGCCGCGCTGCACCCTGACGGCGTCCTCGGCTCGCTCGGGGGATACGCGACGCAGCTGGGAAACAACAACTGGAACGTGCAGCCCGGAGGTGGTACGTCGTCTGCCGAGTTCGTGACGGCACTCGCAGCGTCCGGCGACGCCATCTTCGCGCAAGCGAACAGCAGCGGCGGCTACCTCAACCTGAGCATCGCTGATCTGGCGAGCACCCCGCAGCAGATCCTCTCGGTAGACCTGGTGTTCTGGGCGCAGGCGACAGGATCGGCCCGTCCGCTCAGTGCGTCCGTGTACGAGTCAAGCTCATCGTCCACCATCATGGCGAACAGCGACTTCACCATCACGGTCTCAGGGAGCTACCAACAGTACGCGGTGACGGACATCCCTGATCCGGGCGGCGACGGATGGACGCTGGACGAGCTCAATGCGCTTGCCGTGCAGTTGAACGAGACCGGGCAGGGGGGCACGACGGCGCAGATCGATGAGCTGTACCTGCGCGTCACCTACGTGCCGCTTTCGGGCGCGGTGCTCTCCGTCGTGCAGTCGTCGGGTGCAGCCGACCGGCCATCGGGAACGGTGTACGTCACGCAGGCCCAGTCGGCCGTCGTGGACGCCTACGAGCTCTCCGCATCTGGTGGCCCGGTGTCCGTCAGTCAGATCGATGTGACGGGGCTGGACACCGCCAACACGTTGCAGACCGATGTGACCGCGGTACGCATCTTCGAAGACACGGATGCGGACGGTCTCTTCTACGAC
This sequence comes from Parvivirga hydrogeniphila, assembly GCF_023371205.1. Lineage (NCBI taxonomy): Bacteria > Bacillati > Actinomycetota > Coriobacteriia > Anaerosomatales > Anaerosomataceae > Parvivirga > Parvivirga hydrogeniphila. The sequence continues at coordinate 129,086 of NZ_JAMCCO010000002.1, read as the reverse complement.
GACGGCGCGGACACGCTCGTCGGCTCAGCGACGTTCGACGGCGACGTGAGCGGCGTTGCGAAGGCAAGCGTCACAGGGCTGAACTACCTCGTTCCTGACGGCGCGACCAAGCGCCTGTGGGTCGTCTACCAGATCGGGGCGAGCGCGCTCGACGGCCATGCGGTGGGTTCCCGTCTGCAGAGCTCCGGCATCCAGGTGTCGTCTGGAAGCGTGAACGCGTTCGCGGACATCGACTCGGCGGCCTCTGGCTCGACGCTCGCGATCGACGCTGCAGGTCCGACGGTCACGATCAGCCAGCCCGCTGATGCGTCCGTGCTCACCGGCACGTCCACGACCATTGCTGGTACCGCGTCGGACGGCGGCTCTGGTGTGAATGCTGTACAGGTACGCATCGGCAGGTCTGATGGCACCTGGTGGGACGACTCCTCGAAGTCGTTCACGCCCGTGGAGGTCTGGAACAACGCGAACGGCGCCGAGAGCTGGACGTTCGTGTGGGGGCCGCACGCGAGCGGTCAGAACCGGGAGTACCTCTACTCGATCAGCGCCCGCGGAGTCGACAACGTCTCCAACACCGGAGCGACCGAGTCCCGCAGCGTCCGCATCGACAACCAGGGACCGGCCGTCTCGTCTGCGTCTGCCCTGAACGAGACGACGGTGGACGTCCTGTTCAGCGAGCCGCTGGATCCGGCGACCGTGGAAGCCTCGGACTTCAGCATACCGGGCCTGACGATATCCGATGCGGTCGTCCAGTCAGGCGATGCGCGCGTACGGTTGACGACGTCGCCGCAGACGCCGGGCCAGGCGTACACGGTGTCGGTGTTGGCAGACGCCGTCGTAGACCCGTATGGGAACGGCTCAAGGGCTTCGTCCGCGGGCTTCCTCGGCTACGGCGGCGGTGAGGACACCCAGCCGCCGAGCATGCCTAGCAGCGTCGTGGCGACCGCTGGCACCGCGCCACCGGTCATCGCGGTCATCTCATGGTCCGCATCGACCGACAACGTCGGTGTCACGGGCTACCGCGTGTACCGGGCGACTTCCGAGACCGGGGAGTACCGACCGCTCGGCACCACGACGTCGCTTTCGTTCAGCGACGTCACCGGCGTGCCGGGACAGTCGTACTGGTACAAGGTGAGCGCGTACGACGCCGCCGGCAACGAATCGGCGCTTTCCGCCGCCGTCGGTCCGGTGACCGCGACGTGGAAGCAGGCTCCGCACGCCACCTACACGAGCTCGACGCGGTTCTGCGCGTTCTGCCACGAGCCGCACCAGGCGGCGACGCAGCACGCCATCCTGCGCGATGCAGGGGAGGCCCCCAGCGCCAACTCGACGTGCTACGTGTGCCACGACGGCTCTGGCGCCAGTACCAACGTCAAGACAGGTCCGGAGAACTCGTTCGCCTTGACGAGCGGACACTCGCTCGAGGAGACGACGACGGACCCGGACCTTACCAACGACTGCGCGAGCTGCCACGGGCCGCACGGCGACTATACCGTCAAGCCCATGCTGCCGCGCTCGACGATCAACAGCGTCTCCGTGGCCGCAGCGGACAATACCTGGTGCTTCGCGTGCCACAACGCCACGAATGACTGGTACGGCCCTGGTTATCCGAGCGTGTCGGCTCCGGTGAAGGACGGATCCGGCTATCCGGTATCAGGGACGTTCCCGGGACCGTCCACGTACACGTCCCCGACGGCCAACGCGCATGCCTCGATCCCAGGTACGGCGTCTGCAGGGCGTGAGGACGGCGACTGCCTGTACTGCCACGCCTCGCACCGGTCGGCAACGCAGTACGACGCACTGATCGCGACGTTCACGGCGCCGACGACGGCTACGGTCACGCAGGACCAGACCACCGGGGACTTCGCATGGCTGTGCTTCGAGTGCCACGGATCGAAGGGCCACAGCGTGCTCGGCACGTCGCCCGCAGGTATCGTGGACATCCAGCAGTTCGTGACCGCGGGCGCCCCGCGCTCAGGTCATCGCATCAAGACCGCCGGCGGGCGGTTGCCAGCAGGCGCTCCGCTCCCGTGCTACGACTGCCACAACCCGCACGGGTCGACGCGTGGCAACGCGCGCCTGCTCAGCGATGAGCGCGGCCGCGCGCTCGAGACGTCGACAGCAGCAGGTGTCCGTGCGTTCTGCTTCACCTGCCACTCCAGCTCGGACGGCATGGTCTGGGACAGCGTGGCGGCCACCTACACAGCGGTGGGGACGGATTCCATCGAGGGTCTGCGTCGCGACGGGTCTGTCCCGGCGGGCAACGTGTTGCGGCTGCCGAACGTGAGCGGCCACGGATGGGAGGACGCTCGGAGCTGCTACCAGTGCCACGGCAGCTCGTACGCTCCGGGCGGCAACAACGTCCACAATCCGAGCGGTGGCGTCTCGGGCGGTGGCCAGCCGTGCTACACGTGCCACGCGGTGTACCAGCAGTACATGGAGGACGGCTCAGGCTCCAAGTCGGGTGACAACCGTGCGACCGTGCACCACCACGTCCTCGGCGGGGCGGCAGGCGACGGGGACATCGCGCCAGCCACGTCCACCGCATATCCCACCTCGCAAGACGACGTGTACTGCGTGAGCTGCCACACAGACCACAACTACTTCAACGGCTCGCCTGCGGCCAACCTGCGCGCCTCGATCGCCAGCAGCGACGGGACGCCGACCGTCGCAACCGACTTCGTCGATGGCGCCGGTTCGGGTATCTGCGTCTCGTGCCACCAAACGAGCCGCGCCAAAGACGTCGTGGACCAGAAGACGGACGGCACGTTCGTGACGCAGCCGATCAGTGGAGCGGCGTTCGACGTGAGCGCACACCAGTACGGTGTGGCATCTGAGTTCGGCTCCGGCAACACCTTCTCTGCCGACTGCTCGAAGTGCCACAACGACGAGCAGGCCAAGGACTTCCAAACGTCGACCTACCGCTTCGGGACGCACTACTCGGCCTCAAGCCGGATTCTGAGCGCGTTCGGCGCAGAAGCGACCGAGACCGTCGGCAAGTGGCACTGCTATGGCTGCCACTCCGAGGCGGGCGGCTTCCCCAACGCGAAGACCGTTCCAGGCCGTGACTGGTACGGCAGCGCCGGCGCCACGATGGCGGCGATCGCCGAACGCGTGTACGACCAGTTCGAGACGGTCGGCCAGCCGCCGGGATCGAGCCATCCGCTGGGGACCGGCGCAGGCACGGTCGTGTGCGAGAGCTGCCACAACCCGCACGTCGTGCGGTCGCAAGAGGGTTCGCGCGTCACCGATCCGGAGAACACGCTGCGGCCAGCGCCGTACTCGACGACGATCCAGAAGGCCGCATTCTGCTTCAACTGCCACGACGGCAGCGGTGTGACCTACCAGAGCAACGACACCACCTACGTGCCGGCGTCGGTCACGATGGTCGATCCGGCCGACGATAAGGGCGCGTACGCAGCACGCGGTCACTGGAGCGCGTGGGGCGCGATCTCCGCTGGCGAGATCGTCCCGTGCGGGACGTGCCACGACAACCACGGCTCTTCGGCCCCGAAGCTCTTGGGCGAGTACGACGCCGCGACGGGTCAGAACCGGATCGGCTCGACCAGCATCACGGCCAACGACAATACGGTGTGCCGTGCGTGCCACACGACGATGTCGACCGACTTCCCTGCCAGCGAAGCGCAACGTGCAACGAACGGCTACCTCGACACCGGCACCTGGCCTGGCTTCGGGACCTACGACGTCATCTACACGCCCGTGACGCACACGGGAAGCCCGCACACCGCGGCCGAGGCCGTCTGGCCATCTTCAGGGTATGCCCCCGGCGACTGCAAGAATTGCCACGACGTGCACGGTACTGCGAACACCTACGACGAGCTCGTGGCGACCTTCGACCCGTCGAGCCCGAACGACGACCAGTTCGAGCTCTGCTTCACCTGCCACGACGGCACGAAAGGCACCGACATCAAGGGGCTGTACCCGGTGTCTGCAGGCGGTACGAACGCGAGCCTGCGGTCTGGGCACCGCGTGGTTTCTTCGGTCGCTGGCGCGAAGCTCGCGCAGGGCCAGGCGGTCCCCTGCTACGACTGCCACAACCCTCACGGTTCGGCGTCCGCGTACGCATTGCAGGTGCGCGACATCGGTGACGGCGCAGGAGAGATCAACGTATCCACGGTTGATGGTCGCCGGAAGTTCTGCTTCGCGTGCCACACGCCGCAGGACACCACGAACGGCTGGAGCGGCTCGGCGTGGGTCGCTGTCGGCACGACGACGGTCGAGGGGCTGCGCCGCGACGGGAGCGATGGCAGCCGTCTCAAGCTGCCGTCGATCTCGATGGACGGCCACAAGCAAGGCGACACCCAGGACTGCTACGGCTGCCACGGCGGCCCGACAGCGTCGTCGACGAACAACGTGCACAACCCGACGGGCGGTGTCAGCAACGGCGGTGCGGACTGCTACGGCTGCCACGCCACCTACCAGGGCTACATGGAAGACGGCTCCGGCACGAAGACGGGCGCCAACCGGACGACGGTGTACCATCACGTGCTCGGCAGCGCGACGTACGATGGCGACAAGGCCTTCGCGCCAGGCGCGTACCCGTCATCGACGACCGACGTGTACTGCCTGAGCTGCCACGTCGACCACGACAAGTTCAATCCGTCGGCGTCCTCGAATCTCCGGCCCGACCTTGCGACTGCGAACCCGGCGGGGACGAACACCGACTACTCGACGTCCACGAACACCGGCGTCTGCACGAAGTGCCACGCAGCGAGCCTCGCAAAGGACACCACGAACCGCAAGAACGACGGGCGCACCGCGACGCCGAAGATCGTGGAAGGGGCGGGCGCGGGGCAGTTCGGTACGTCGGCCCACAGCTACGCGGCCACCTCGACTTTCGGCGACTCGACGACCTTCTACGCGAACTGCTCGAAGTGCCACAACGACGAGGACGCGTCCGCGTACAAGACTGCGCAGCGGTCCACCTACCGTTTCGGCCCTCACTGGAGCACCGCGCAGCACATCGTGAGCGCGCTCGGCGGGGCCGTGACCGACCAGCTGCAGGAAGAGCACTGCTACCGCTGCCACTCGCTGCCGACCGACGGCCTGGCCGGCACGAAGAAGAGCGTCGCCGGCAAGGACTGGTACGGCGTGGCGGACATGCCGACGGCCGGCTCCGAGCTCGTCTACCAGCAGTTCGCGCTCGCGAGCAAGCACCCCGTGGTGGCCGCGGGCGGCGACTCGGTGGAGTGCGAGAGCTGCCACAACGCGCACGCGGTGAGCGCGTCTGCGCGCGTGAGCGACCCGGACAACACCTACAACCTCGCCGCCTACGGCACGGTGGCGGAGAAGTCGGCCTTCTGCCTGAAGTGCCACGACGGCGCGCTGCCCTCGCGCACGATCTCCGGCGCGACCTACGTCCCGTACACCGTCACGCAGGCGGATGCCGCCACCAACAACAAGAGCACCTACGCCGCGCGCGGCCACTGGAGCGCCTCCGGCTCCATCTCGGCCGCCGAGACCAAGAGCTGCGCCGAGTGCCACGACAACCACGGCTCGGCCTATCCGAAGCTGCTCGGCGCCTACGACCCGGCCACCAAGACCAACCGGATCAACGGCCAGGCCATCACCGGCAACAACAACACCGTGTGCCAGGCGTGCCACAACGCCGCGTCGACGGGGTATCCCGCCGGCACGCGTGATGCCAGCGGCTACATCGCGGACGGCACCTGGCCTGGGTTCACGACCTACAACGCGAGCGCGCACACCACCGCCAACGGCGGCGGCAGCTCGTCGCTTCCTAACATGCCGGCGGCGGGCGACTGCAAGGTCTGCCACGACGTGCATGGCACGGCCAACACGTACGACGAGCTTCGGGCGACGTACGGTTCCGCGGACTTCGTGCTGTGCTTCGAGTGCCACGACGCGGACGGTCCTGCGGCACGCAACATCAAGGGCTACTACCCGATCAGCGTCGGCGGCGCTGGCGGCGGCAGCGGTCACCGCATCGCGACCTCGGGCGGCACGCTCACGGTGAATGACGCGCTACCGTGCTACGACTGCCACAACCCGCACGGGTCGAGCGCGGCGGACTTCATGCTGCAGGTCCGCGACTACGGCGATGCGCCGGGCGAGATCACGCACAACGACCCGAACGCCAGCGATGGCACGAACCTGCGCCGCTTCTGCTTCCTCTGCCATTCGAGCTCGGACGGCCAGGTGTGGGACCCGGGCACCTCGTCGTACGTGGCCGTCGGGACCGATCTCGTCGAAGGGCTTCGTCGAGACGGCACCATCTTGGCGGGCCAGACCGCTCCGAGCGGGTACACGCACAACTGGCTGAAGCTCAAGGCCCTCTCCGGTTCGCCGGACCCGCACAGCAGCACGTCCACCAAGCCGTGCTACGACTGCCACGGGCGGGACTACAGCACCGCCGCATCCAACAACGTCCACAATCCGAGCGGCGGCGTGAGCTCAGGCGGTCAGGAGTGCTACGGCTGCCACGCGTACCAGGCGTACATGGAGGACGGATCCGGCACGAAGACGGGCGCCAACCGGACGACGGTGTACCACCACGTGCTCGGCGGCACGATGAGCGCGACGTACTACGACGGAGATCTCGCACCGAACACCGGCGCCTACCCGGACCTGACGAACAGCACGCGCACCGACGTGTTCTGCGTGAGCTGCCACTCCGACCACAACTACTTCAACGCCAGCAAGTCGGGCAACCTTCGGACATCCGTCACGGCCGCCGGGTCGTCCGTCACGAACCGCGACTTCCCCGGGAGCGGCACGTATGGCGTGTGCGTCTCGTGCCACGACCAGTCGCTTGCGAAAGACACCGTCAACCGCAAGAGCGATGGACGGACCGCCACGCCGATCATCGCCGGCGCCGGTTTCGATGTTTCTGCCCACGACTACGAGGCGACCTCGACGTTCAGCGACTCGACGACCTTCTACGCGAACTGCTCGAAGTGCCACAACGACGAGCAGACGAAAGACTGGCAGTCCGGCACGGGCAAGCAGTTCGGCCCTCACTGGAGCACCGCGCAGCACATCGTGAGCGCGCTCGGCGGGGCCGTGACCGACCAGCTGCAGGAAGAGCACTGCTACCGCTGCCACTCGCTGCCGACCGACGGCCTGGCCGGCACGAAGAAGAGCGTCGCCGGCAAGGACTGGTACGGCGTGGCGGACATGCCGACGGCCGGCTCCGAGCTCGTCTACCAGCAGTTCGCGCTCGCGAGCAAGCACCCCGTGGTGGCCGCGGGCGGCGACTCGGTGGAGTGCGAGAGCTGCCACAACGCGCACGCGGTGAGCGCGTCTGCGCGCGTGAGCGACCCGGACAACACCTACAACCTCGCCGCCTACGGCACGGTGGCGGAGAAGTCGGCCTTCTGCCTGAAGTGCCACGACGGCGCGCTGCCCTCGCGCACGATCTCCGGCGCGACCTACGTCCCGTACACCGTCACGCAGGCGGATGCCGCCACCAACAACAAGAGCACCTACGCCGCGCGCGGCCACTGGAGCGCCTCCGGCTCCATCTCGGCCGCCGAGACCAAGAGCTGCGCCGAGTGCCACGACAACCACGGCTCGGCCTATCCGAAGCTGCTCGGCGCCTACGACCCGGCCACCAAGACCAACCGGATCAACGGCCAGGCCATCACCGGCAACAACAACACCGTGTGCCAGGCGTGCCACAACGCCGCGTCGACGGGGTATCCGACGTTCACGCCCGAGACCGGCACCGGGTATCCGATGGACGGCACGTGGCCCGGCATGACCGTGTACTCAGGCGCGAACGGTATCCACCGCTCGGACGGCGATGGGCAGCTCGTCGTGTGGCCGGGCTCGTCGTTCACGGACGGCGACTGCAAGAACTGCCACGACGTGCATGGCACGGCCAACACCTACGACGAGCTTCGCGGCACCTTCACGAAAGCGAACTTCGGGAACTGCTTCACCTGCCACGACGGCGATCCGTCGAGCGTCAACATCAAGCAGTACTACCCGACGACGAACGGCGGCGACCAGACGCAGGCGGCGGATACCAACTACGGCCACAAGATCCAGACGCCGGGCGGGAACCTGACCGCAGGCGACGGCCTGCCGTGCTACGACTGCCACAACCCGCACGGGAACGCGAACAGCACTGACGGCCTGCTCGTCAGGACGATGACCAACAGCACCACGACGATCATGATCGGTGACGCTGCAGGCGAGATCGACATGAGCACAGACGCGGGCGTGAGGAGGTTCTGCTTCTCCTGCCACACCACGGCAGACACGACGGCCGGGTGGAACGGCACCGGATACGCCGCGGTGTCTGCGGGCGCGAACATCGAAGGCATCGACCGCACGGTGTACGACAGCACGAACAAGCGCGGTCTCAAGCTGCCGCCCGTGTCGGGCCACAACCAGGCGGACACGCAGTCCTGCTACGGATGCCACGGCAACAGCTACGCGAACGCGACCAGCAACAACGTCCACAACCCTGGCCCCGGCGGCAGCAACGGCGGCATCGACTGCCTGAACTGCCACGGCTCGACCTCGACCGAGCGGTACGACCGCATGGTGAGCGACACCACGTACTACCACCACGTGTTGGACTCCGGCACGCCTGGCCAGGCCCCTGGCACCGGCACGTATCCGAACTCTACGACGGCCCTTGCGTGCGTGAGCTGCCACACCGACCACAACTACTTCAATGCCAACAAGGGCTCCAACCTCCGCACGTCGATCAGCAACACGAGCGGTGCCTCGAACACGAACACGGACTTCATCGCGGGCGGTTCGCCGAGCTACGGCATCTGCCTGTCGTGCCACTCGAGTGCGCTCACGAAGAACACGACCGGCCAGAAGACCACGGGCGCGAGCAGCCAGACGCCCGCCATCAGCGGTGCGGCCTATGACGTGTCTGCTCATGACTACGAAGTGACCTCGAGCTTCGGCACGAGCACCTTCAGAGCGAACTGTGTGAAGTGCCACGACGACGAGCAGGACTCGCTCAAGTCGTACCAGACGAGCACCTACAAGTTCGGCACGCACTACTCGGCCGAGAACCGGATCGCGAAGGCGCTCGGGGTCGCGCTCGCTGGCACCAGCACCTCCTCGGAGGAGAACCTCTGCTTCACGTGCCACACCGGCGGCACGGCCGGCAACGACGCGTACGGTGCGAAGGCGATGGACGCGCAGTCCAGGAGCATCCAGAGCGAATTCGCGGAGACCTACAAGCACAACGTGGCCGGGTACAGCGGCGTCCATCGGTCTGACGAGTCGGTGAGCGCGCCGACCCAGGTGACGCCTTCGTCGACCACAGGATGGTGGGGAACCAGCAACGCGAATCGGCACGTCGAGTGCGAGGACTGCCACAACCCGCACGAGGCGCAACCCGGCACCTACTACTTCCCCACGGACAACACGCAGAACAACCGTGCGACCGGCGCGAACGCGGTGCCGATCTCCGCGGCGAACAAGGGAGTGTGGGGAGTGAACATAACCGGCGCCACCAACGGCAACTGGGCAGGCGACGGGACCTTCGGCTCGCCGACGCAGCCGAGCTACGACAAGGTCACGACCGCTGCGTACGAGTGGCAGATGTGCCTGAAGTGCCACAGCATCTACGCGTGGGGGCAGCAGACGCGGCCGCAGGTGATGTCGCTCAAGAACGCGAACGGGCCGATGACGGACGTCGGGCTCGACTTCAGCCCGAAGCAGTACGCGATCCACCCGCTGTTCGCGCAGGGCAAGAACCAGCCGCCCGCGAACACGTACGGCACCTGGAATTCCAGCACCAAGCGGCGCAACATCGGCGGCACGAGCACGGGGTGGGGGCTGTCGAACACGTTCGTGGATGGTTGGCTTGCGACGAGCCGCGTGACCTGCTCCGACTGCCACGGCAACGACACTTGGACGAACATGGCGAGCGGCCCGCACGGATCCGGCTACCGGTGGATCCTGCGCGGGTACAACACAGGCGTGAAGACGACCACGGCGGGTGGTGTTGTGAACCTCACCACGGCCGATGCGCGGAGCTTCTGCAACAACTGCCATCGCGTCGATGTCTACGCCGATGCCGGCGGTTCCAACAGCGACAAGACCGCAGTCTATCTGTCACGCACAAGGCACGTGGGCGACGTCAATTCAAGCTGCATCGATCCGACCAAGCTGACGGTGGCTCTCACTGGTTGCCAGAACTGCCACGGGGGGCGCGTGAACGACAACGCCATCGCGAACGGAGCGCTGCACGGGACCTCGATGCTGCCAGGCGACGGCAACAACGGCACGAACGGTCTCGTGCAGGACGGCGCGCCCGTCGGCGACCCGATGGGCTATCGCTTCTGCAACGGCGCAGCGTGGGACGCCCACCTGCTTGGTGACACGAGCGGCACCTACGGCTGCTCGACGCTCAACAACACAGACGGTTACAGCAGCTGCACGCAGCATAGTGGAACCTGGGGCAAGTCCGTCACGCCCAACTACTACTACGCTCGACCCACGAACTGATGCCGTGCGTGTGCGCTGGCACGCGACAGCGTGAGCGGTCGGCGGAGCGTGTCATGCGCCATCGCCGGTGCCGCATTGCGGTAAGGTTTCAATCGACATGACAGGCATCATGCGATACGTAGGATCCCGTCGCTTCGCTGCGTTCTTGCTCGTAGTGTGGATAGTGCTCCTGCTCGTGTGGATCGTGCCGTTCCAGGCGTACGGCCTGCCTGAGCCGCAGATACGGGCCATTGTCTACGGCGAGCCGTTCTTCCGCGTACTGTACGCGCTGCTCGCTGCGAACATGGTCGCGTGCATCGCCGTTCACACGGGCACGGCGCTCGCGCGCGTCCGCAGGACGCCTTCAGACAGCGAACGTCCTGCCGTCCTAGGCGGCGTTCCGCTGCGTGATGCGCCGTCGGTGGGAGCAGAGCAGGTGCAACGCGTCTTCGCTGCTGTCGGCTTCCGGCGTCCCGTCGCGGGCGACGGCTGGGTGTGGGCGGTGAAGAACCGCTTCTCGCCGCTGGGGACAGTGGTGTTCCACGCCGGCCTTGTCGTGCTGCTCAGCGGCGTGACCGCAGGCGTGCTGTGGCCGAATCTACGTTTCCAGGGAAACCTTGTGCTGGCCGAGGGAGAGACCTTCGGGGGCGCGGAGAGCGCCTACATCGACAGGTCCAGCGAGTCCTCAGCGTCGCCTCCGACGCTATCGTTTCAGGTGGAGAGCGTCAGACCGCGGTTTTACGAAGACATGCTCTTGTTCACGTCGCTTGAGGCCGAGGTGCGCGAGAATGGTCGCTTGCACGCCGTGTCTGTGAGTCGGCCCTGGTTCCCTCGTCTTGACACGAGCGTCAGCCTCTCGGACTTCGGGTACGCGCTCGAGGTCGTTGCGCGAGGAGACGATGGAAGCGCGCCGGTGCGCAGCGTGTACAAGCTCAAAGCCTTCCCGTCCGGGCAGCGCGACACGATTGAGATTTCTGTCGGCGCGGATCGCTACCGCGTGTACGTCCAAGTTTACGGAGACTACATCGACAGGAACGGAAAGCCAGGCGTGCAGTCGTTCAACTCCGACGACCCGCGTCTCGTCGTGTCGGTGGCGCGGGTGCTCACGGGCGGGGCGGGGGAGCGTGTGCTTGCAGACGAGCAGCTCGTGAGAATCGGCGAGCCCGTGGAGGTGCCTAGGCTGACGCTCGAGTTCCCCGGGCTTCGGCACTACGGCGTCTTCCGCGTGGTGCGCGACCCGGTGGCGCCCGTTGTCGCGATTGCAGTGGTGCTGGTCGTCGTCGGCGTGGCGTTGCGCCTCGCGTTCCCGCGCACCGAGGCCCTGTTCGTGGCCGACGGGGCGTCTGGGCGCGTGTCCGTGCGCTCCGACTTCTACGGGACGCGCCTGGATGTGGCCGAGCGCATCGTGCGGCGACTGGAGCGCTCATGGCGGTGACGGTGCACACAGCGCTCTACTGGGCGGCGTGCGGGTTCTTCGCCGCGGCCCTCGTCGCTGCGCTTGTGCGCCCCCAGCGCAGCGAGGCCATTGTCAGGCTGCTGGCGTGTGGCCTGGCGCTGCAGGCCGCATCAGCGATCGCCCGGTGGACGGTCACGGGCCACCCTCCGGTTTTCGGGACCTTCGAGAACACCATCGCTGCGTCGTGGGCCGTCGCGCTGACGACAGCGGTTCTCGTGGCACGGATGAAAGAGCGCGCTCACCCGCTCCTCGTCAGATTGATGCTCGGGTGGGTCGTGGCGATCCTCGCGTACGGGCAGGCGTTCGACAAGACGCCGTATCCGCTCACCATATCCGAGCGGAGCCTCTTCATCGACATTCACGTGCTGTTCGCGTGGACGGCGTTCTCGATGCTGGTGCTTGCGGGCACAGCTGGCTTCGTTCGGCTGGCCGAGCGGAACGCCGAGCGGAGCGCTGAGCTCGATTCGCTCATCGTCCGCGGTGTGGGTCTGGGATTTGCTGCGTTCAGCGCGATGATGATGGTGGGCTCGGTCTACAGCTACGTCCTGTTCGCAGACTGGTACCGTTGGGAGATCGTCGGCACGACGGCGTTCGCCGCGTGGCTGGGCTATGCTTTGACGGCGCACGCGTACGCGATGTTCGGGTGGCGTGGCCGCAGGATCGCGTGGTGCGTTCTGGCGTTGCTGCCGCTCGTGCTCGCGGTGTTCTGGTCCTGGAGCATCATGTCCAACACGTACCATCACTTCGATATCCCTGACATCAGAGCGTGGTGAGCATGAGGCGCACGGTCCGTATGGGAAGGTTCCAGGTGCCGTCGACGGCGCTTTGGGTCCTCGGCGTGGTGATCGCGGCGCTCGTGGTGCCGATGCTCACATTCGTGCTCCGTGAGCGGCCGTGGACGATGGGCGCAGATCCGCGCGACAGCACGAACGCACCGATACGCCAGGTCAACACCGTGTACACGGCCGCGACGGTCCTCGAGCTCCCGTACGAGGACGAACGCTCCTTCGTGCCGAGGGCGCCAGGCCAGGAGTCCTCGTACCTCGAGGTCGTCGCTCCAGCAGCGGACGAGGGTTTCTGGCTCGTCCACCATCCGCCGGGAGCGGGGGCCGTCCCGCACGTCCGGCTGCTCGGCCGGGACGGCAGCGTGCTCGCTTCGTTCGATACCACGCTCGGCGCAACGCTCTTCACGCCGTCGCCATCGGGCGATCTCTGGGTCGACGTCGCCATGGGCTCAGGCGACCAGGAGCACGTTCTCCGCTATGGGCCGGACGGATCGCTGCGTGGGACCTACCAGCTCCCGCGCGGCTTTCTCGCTCGCGCCATCACCTTCGATCCCGATGGCGGCGTGTGGGCGCTTTCCGAAGAGTGGGCCATCGACCCGGAGAGCAAGGAGGTCCACCTCAACAACGCGCTCGTGCCCGTCGCGATGCCAGGCTCGCTCGAACCCCCGGCCGACCCGCTGTCGCTCATCTTGAGCGGGTCGTTCTTCGGCGCTGACGGTCTGCTGTACCGGGTCGCGTCAGACGGGGCCATCACGGGCGAGCACACCACGCCGCCGTACACGGTGACCTCCTGGACCAAGGCCGGCGACAAGATCGCCACGTACACGCTGCCCGAAGACGTGCGGCCGTTCGCGGCCGATGCGAAGGGCCGCTTGTACGCGGAAGAGCTCCGCCCGGAGAAGCCCGTGGCCCTCGGGCTGTCCTCGCTCGGCGATCCGGCCAACGAGGTCGCGGTGTTGTGGATCGTCGACCGAGACGGGACGGTCACGAAGATCCAGGTGCCCTGGCAAGACCTGTTCACGGAGTGGGCGCCGCTCGCGTGGCCTCGGCGTGATGGGACGCTCGTCACCAGCCGCGTCTCGGGCGAGAAGCTTGCGGTCGTGGAGCTGGTTCCTGGCGGTCGCGTGACGGTCGACACGGAGGCGCCGTTCCAGCCCGAGCTCACCGTCATCGAGCCCGTCGAACCGGCAAGCGGCGACCCGTACGCCGCCATCGACGACGCGCAGCGCGACCTGTTCAGGCTCGTCTACAGCGGCCTCGTGGCCTACGATGCGTCGCTGACACCCGTGCCCGATCTCGCGAAGCGCGTGCCGAGCAAGGAAAACGGGCTCGTCTCCGCTGACGGGCTCACGATCCGCTGGGAGATCCGGGACGGAGTGCTCTGGCACGACGGGCGAGCGGTCAGCGCCGACGACGTCGTCGCCACCTACGAGTACCTTCGCGACCGCTCGTACCTGCCGCACGGCCGGCCCTTCCCCGGCTTCGATGCGATCGAGGAGGTCCGGGCCGAAGGCTCGTCGGTCGTGGTCCGCCTCTCCCGACCGGTCGGGGTCGCCCCCGAGGCGTTCTTCCCGTACGTGTTGCCCAGCCACGCGCTGCCTGAGACGACCACGGTGAACCCGCCGGTCTTCGCGGCACCCATCGGCTGCGGGCCGTACCGGCTCGCGCGCTGGGAGGACGGGACCGCGTGGTACCTCGTTGCGCACCGCGCCGGCTCTCGGAAGCCGGGGCAGGTCGGGAAGGTCCGCATCGCGTTCGCGCACGGGCAAGACGCTCTTGCGCTGTATCGGCAGACGCCGGGCCCCGTCGTGTGGGACTGGGTGGACGACGCGAGCGTGGTGGAGCTGCGCAAGAGCGGCGTCGAGGTCGCCGAGCACGCGAGCGGACGCTGGTGGGGGACGCTTCTCAACCCGCGTCGGAAGCCGACTGCCGAGCTCGCTGTCCGTCAAGCGATCCGTGCAGCGTACCCGCGCGACGCGCTCCACTCCCAGGTCTACGCTCCGTCGGAGACGAGCGTCCCGGTCGATGCGCACCCGGTCGTCTCGCCGGCGCACGATCCGTCGCGCGGGCCCGTGAAGGGCGACGACCTAGAGACAGCGCGGAGCGTGCTCTCGGCGAGCGGGTGGCGGTCGACGCCAGACGAGAAGCTCGCTCGCCGCGTGTGGAAGCGGTTCGGCGAGGTCCTCGAGGTGGAAGGTCTGTCGACCCACCGGCTGTGGAACGACACGGACATCCCGCTCGAAGCGATGGACGCGATGCAGCTCAGGTGGCGCGAGATGGGGGCTCTCGACCGGTACGATCCCGCTTCGCTCCGTCACTACGAGGCCGTGTGGCGCCGCGGCGCCTTGAGCACAGGTAGCTACACGGTGGGCCTCGGCGTGTTCCCGGGGTATCCAGACCCCGGGTGGGGTGGGGTCTTCGATTCGGGCGACGTGCCGTCTCCGGCCAATCCGTACGGGATCGGTATCGCAGCGCCGCGCGACGCGACGCTTGCGAAGCTGTACGCGACCGCCAAGGCCGAGTACGACCGCGAGAAGCGGGCCGCCATCGGTCGGGAGATCACGCGCCGCGCGTTCGACGAGCTCGTGCTGGCCATCGGGGAGCGGTACGAGATGAGGCGGGTCGCGGTGTCCGGCGGCGCGACGGGATTCGTCGTGCGTGCATTCCCTGCAGGGGTGTTCAGCGACGTGGCGCAGCTGTCGGCTCCAGGAGCGGGCCGATGAAGCGGCGGCTTGTCGCGCTCGCAGTCTTCCTCGTGCTTCTCGCAGGCACCGGCCTTTTCGGGTACCGCGCCTGGCAGGAGCGGCGCGTCCGGGCCGCGGTCGCTGCCTACGACGTCGCGCTTGCAGAGGCGTTGCGCTCGCTGGACGCGGAACGCCTGCAAGGCGTCGCGTTGCCGCGCGAGATCGGCAGGGTGAGGAACTACATGATCCTCCTCGAAGGCACAGCGACCCGGCTCGACGCGGAGCTGCTCGATCTTCACGTCGAGAAGGTCCGCTCGAAGGACCCCACGGTGACTGCGGTCGTCGTCGAGCGCTGGCGCGAGACGCAGCGTGACACGCGCACAGGAGCCGTTCGCGGGCCGGCGTCCGAGCGGCGTCAGCGCATCGAGTACACGCTCCTTTCTGGCGGCGGCACGCTCAAGGTCTACCTCTCGCGCGTGCTGGAGGACGAGCGGCCGTGAGGACGCCTCGCGTCTTGCGCCTCCTGTCGCAGGCAGGCTCAGTGCGGTTGGCTGCATGGCTGATCGCCGCTTTAGGAGCCTTGTCCATCGTCTCTGTCGTGGTGCCGCAGCGCGCATACCTCGGCGCAGCGTACGAGGACTTCGCGCATCGAGCGCCTGCGGTGGCCAAGCTCGTCAGCGCCGTGGGCCTGGACCGCGTGTACGGCGGGTGGCCCATCGCGGTCGTGACGGCATTGCTCGGCGTGAACCTCACGGTCTGCACGGTGCGCCGCGTCAGCGCACGACGCCGCTCCTCGTCGCGCGAAGGTGCCGTCCCTGCCGAGTTCGCCGCGTTCGTCAGCAGGGCCTTGGGCGAGGGCTGGACCGTGCTTCGTGCAGGACCGCGCTCCGTCACGCTTGTGAAAGGGCGTAGCGGGTTCTGGGGAAGCGCGATCATGCACGCCGGGCTCATCGTCGTCATCATCGGCGGCGTTGCGACGTCTGTTACCGCGTTCCGCGGGCAGGCGGTCATCGCGGAGGGGCAGACGGTGCGGGACGAGCCGAGCGCGTACGAGACCGTGGGCGTCGTGCCGCGAGTGGGCCCTGCGTATCGAGGCACGCGGATCACCCTCGATTCGATGCATGTCGCCTACGAGCGCGGCACCGTCGTGTCCGCGGTGGCGCGGATGCGCGCCGTGCAGCCGGACGGTCGCATCGTCCGCAAGGACGTGCGCGTGAACCACCCGCTGGACGCTGGAGGGAAGAGCTGGCTGCTGCAGGACTCCGGGTACGTGGCCCGCGTCGTCGTCCGCGTCGACGGACGGCAAGCGCTCCCCCTGGCGGTCAAGCTGGCGTCAGAGACGCCGTACGGCTGGCGCGACGACATCGTCGTCAAGACGGACGCAGGCGACGTCGCGCTCTCCTTGTCCGCGACGCCGCGCCCGGTCTCGTCCAGCGACGAAGCCGTCGAAGAGAAGCTGGCGATCCGGGACCCTCGGCTTGCGATCGTCGTCGAGCACGCGGACGCGCGCTGGGAGGGCGTGCTCGCGCCTGGCGAGTCATCGGGTTCCGTCGGCGGCGCCACCGTGATCTTCGAGGGCCTCGGGCTGTGGAGCAGGTTCCTCGTCCGCGGCGAGCCCGCCCGATGGGTGACCTACGCGGGCTTCTGGCTCGTCGTGCTCGGTGCGATGTGGCGGTTCGCGGTGCCCGAGCGTCGCGCCGTCGTCCAGCGAGGCGAGGACGGAGCCCTGCAGGCCGTCCTGCGGGTCTATCCGTGGATGCAGACGCGCGCGGGCGAGGCAGAGGTCGTATGCTTGTCTTGCTCGCAGGAGATGGAGCGACGTGAGTCGAGCGAGGAGGGCTCGCGCGAATGAACGCTTTGGAGGCGACGACGTTCTGGATCGCGATCGCGCTGTACGCGGTGGGCGCGGTGGCGATCATCGCGGCGCTGTCGTTCAAGAAGCCCGCTCTGCAGACGGCCGCTCTCGCAGCCACTGGTGCGGGGCTTGCAGCCCACAGCGTCGCCATCGTCGCGCGATGGGTCGCCGCAGGCCACTTCCCGTACATCGAGGACTACGAGAACGTGCTCGTCGGCGCGTTCGTGATGGTGCTGGCGTACTTCGTCGTCGCGCTGCGGTTCCGTGGCACGGCGCTGGCGGGCGTGCTCATCCTGCCCGTGACGCTCGTGACGTGCGGGTACGGCATCACGCAAGCCGGTCCCGCCGGGCCTGTGACGCCGCCGTACCAGTCGGGCTGGCTCGTGGTGCACGTGACGTTCGCGTGGATAACCTACGCGGCCTACTCGACCGTCGCGGGGCTGGCGGCCGTGCACCTCATCCGGAGGCGCGCGGAGCGCCGCGGCCAGCCGGACGGGCTCCCGCCGTGGCTGCCGTCGGCAGAGCGCATCGAGGAGCTCACGCTCCCGCTCGTCGCGTTCGGCTTCTTGAACAACGCCGTCATGATCGCCTCAGGCTCGATCTGGGCGTACCGACTGTGGGGCTCGTACTGGAGCTGGGACCCGGTAGAGACGTGGTCGCTCCTCACCTGGCTGGCCTACGGCTTCTACCTCCACGCGAAGGTCACGCTGAAGTGGAGCGCCGACCGTCTCGCGTGGCTCGCGCTGTTCTGCCTGTTCGGGGTCATGATGGTCTTCTGGGGGGTGCAGCTCGTCCCGACAAGCTACCACCTGTTCAGGAACATCGGATCGGGCATGCCGCGGCTCAGTCGGCCGCAGTGACCGCGCGCGACCCGGAGCGAGGAGCCTGCGTGCGCATCACCCTCATATCGCCTCCGTTCGGCGAGGGCGGCCAGAAGTCCAAAGGGCTTCCTATCGCGCCACCCGTGCTGGAGTATCTGGCCGGTCTCACCGAACAGGTGCGGCCTGGCGAGCACGAGATCACCCTGGTGGACGCCAATCTGCGCGACTTCGACCCCGACGCGTGCGAGGCCGACCTCGTCGGCATGACCGTGCTGACCCCTCAGGCGCCCTGGGCGTACCGGACCGCCGATGCGTTGCGCGCTCGCGGTATCCAGGTCCTGCTCGGCGGCATCCACGTCCACGCATTGCCCGACGAGGCTGCGCGTCATGCGGACGCGATCCTGGTCGGTGAGGCGGAGACCGTGTGGGGGAGGATCCTCGACGACGCGACCAGGCGACGCCTCGAGCCGCGCTACGATGGCCCGTACGCGCCGCTCGAGAACCTGCCTCGGCCCATCACGGGGTTGCTGCCTGACCGGTACGTGTTCGGGTCGTTCTTCACGAGCCGCGGATGCCCGCACTCGTGCGCGTTCTGCTCTGTCCACGAGTTCTTCGGACGCACCGTGCGTATGCGACCGATCGGCGAGGTGGTGGAGGAGGTCGCTGCGAGCACGAAGCGCCTCTTTTGGAACATCGACGACAACGTGTGGGGCGTGAACGTGAAGCGCTCCATCGACCTGTATCGTGAGATGGCCGAGCAGGTGCGCGGGAAGTGGTGGTTCGGTTCCGGCGACCTCGTCACGCTCCAGCATCCAAGGGCGGATGAGCTGCTCGACCTTGCTAGGCGGGCCGGCATGACCGCGGCGATGGTCGGCTACGAGTCGGACAGCCCCGTGGTGCTGGAGGAGCTCGACGCCACCAAGAAGCAAGGAAGAGACCGGCTCGACGCCATCAAGCGCATACGGGCGGCCGGCATCGAGGTCATGCTCTTCATCATGGTCGGCAGCCGGGCCGATCACCTGCGCGACTTCGAGCGCATCCGCGAGCTGAGCGACGCTCTCGACGTGGCCGTGCACCCCGTGATGACGACGCCGTTCCCGGGGACGAAGCTGTACGAGAAGTACAGGCCGTACCTCATCAGCGGTCAGGACTGGGACCTGTACGACGGCAACCACGCGAACTTCTACCACGACGACCCCGAGATGACGCCAGAAGCGCGCGAGCACGAGCTCATACGGCTTCGCGACGAGGTGTTCACGATACCGAAGATACTGCGCAGGATCACGCGAGTCGGGCTCAAGGGCTTTCCGATGGCGCACATGACCTCGTGGGCGGTCCAGTATCCGCAAGGCCGGGCGTTCCACGAGTTCGCTCGTGAGCACGCACGCATGCAACGCACGAAGGAGCACGCGCGATGAAAGACGTCCTCGTCATACTCAACAACTACTTCCACGACGTGGCGACCGCCGTGCTGCTTGCGAGCGCCGTCATCCTGTGGGTGCTCGAACGGCACGCGCAGAGCTCTCCAGAAGGGCTCGCCGCGCTCCGGCAGTCCTATCCGGCGCTGACACGCTTCGCCCGCGTCGCGCTGGCCTGGATCGTCATCGGCGGCATCCCGCGCACGATCTTCTTCACCCGCTACGAGTGGGACCCTGCCGTCGTGAAAGGCATCGTGCCGGCGCTCATCGTGAAGCACGCGCTCATGGTCGCGGCCGTCGTTGCAGGAGCGGTGATGTGGCGGCGCGTCGCCCGCCGCGTGAAGGCCGAGCCGGAGGTGTCGAACCCCTGTGACTGACGAACGGCAGCGTCTTGCGGGTGCTGTCCACGCGATGATCGACGCAGGAGTGGACGGCGATCCCGCTGCGTTCGAAGCGCTTGCGCTGGATGTCTTCGCCTACCAGTACGAGCACAACGGGCCATACCGCGCGTTCTGCGACGCCCTCGGCGCGACGCCGAAGTCCGTCGGAGACTGGCAGGAGATCCCCGCGTACCCGACCGAGTCCTTCAAGCGCGACATCGTGACGTCGTTCCCGCTCGCCGAGGCCGTGATGGCGAACATCACCAGCGGCACGACGTCGCCCAACCAGCGTGGGCAGATCTTCCGGGACGAGATCGGGAGGGGTTTGATCCTGAAGGCGAATGCCGTGATGACAGGAAGCTACCTCTTCCCTGATCTGGAACGGACCGGCAGGCTGCGGCTGCTCCTGCTCACGCCCGG
Organism: Parvivirga hydrogeniphila; assembly: GCF_023371205.1. Taxonomy (NCBI): domain Bacteria; kingdom Bacillati; phylum Actinomycetota; class Coriobacteriia; order Anaerosomatales; family Anaerosomataceae; genus Parvivirga; species Parvivirga hydrogeniphila. The sequence continues at coordinate 108,824 of NZ_JAMCCO010000002.1, read as the reverse complement.
GCCCGACCTTGCGCCGACGATGGGGATGGCCATCGGGATGGACGAGACGCGCAAGCGGTTCGGGACCGACGACAGCGCGTTCCTCGTCGGCCGCACCGGGGTCGACGTCAAGCGGACGGTCCGCATGCTCCGACAGTCCGAGACGGACGGGACGCCGGTCACGATGGTCGGCGCGACGTCGGCGTTCGTGTACTTCATGCACACGTGCAGGCGCAAGCGGATGCGGTTCTGTCTGCCTGCCGGGAGCCGCGTGTGCGATGGCGGCGGGTATCGCGGGCGCTTCGGCGAGGTGACGCGAGAGGACTTCTACGACATGGTCTTCGAGACCTTCGGCGTCGAGCGGTCGTGGTGCATCAACACGCTCGGGATGGCAGAAAGCGCGACGAACTACTTCGACGATACGCTGCGAAACACGGTCATGGGTCTGAGCGGCGAGCGTCACAAGCCGGCCCCGCCGTGGACGCGCGTGGTTGCCGTGGACCCGGCGAAAGGGGATCCGTTGCCGCCTGGTGAGATGGGCCTGCTGTGCCACTACGACCTCGCGAACCTGCCGACGGTCATCGGCGTCCAGACCGACAACCTCGGCTGGACCGACGAGCGTGGCGGCTTCGAGATCGCCGGCCGCGCTCGCGTCGTGTCCGGGCGTGCCGAGCTCGAGCCGGGCGACCGCCCGGTCGGACCGATGGGAGACACGGGCACGTTCCGGCTGCTGGAGGCGTACGTGAACTTCTCGATAGCCTTCAAGTCGATGCTCATCTCCAGCAGCTCTCCGAAGGCAGACTACCTCGAGCTCCGGCGCGAGTTAGGTGACGACGACGTGACGCTGTCGTGCCCGACCGTCGTCGAGGACCTCGTGGCGGGAGCCGAGGACGCCGGCGCTCGCGCTCGCGGCGAGGCCGCCCTCTCGGCGTTCCAGCGCATCGCTGCGGCCGAGGGCGATGCAGCTGCGCCTGGCTCTCCGCGCGTGCCGGACGAATAGCGGCCGCACGCCGCTTCCGCTACACTCGGATACCGCACTGCTGGCGTCATGAAAGGCACCCCGTGGAGCTCCGCGCCCCGAAAGGCACCGTCGACATGCTTCCCGAGACCGCTCGCGCGTGGGAGCGGCTCTCGGCCGCGGCGCAGGCGCTCTTCGAGCGGTACGGCTACGAACCCATCTACACTCCGCTCTTCGAGCACACCGAGCTGTTCGCACGAGGCATCGGCGAGGCGACCGACATCGTCTCGAAGGAGATGTACACCTTCGAGGACCGTTCCGGCCGCTCGCTCACGCTGCGTCCTGAGGGCACCGCCGGCGTCGTTCGGGCGGCAGTCGAGCACGCGCTCGTGCCGCACGGCGCGGTCGCCAAGCTCTACTACGCCGGCCCGATGTTCCGCTACGAGCGCCCACAGAAGGGCCGCATGCGCCAGTTCTGGCAGATCGGCGTCGAGCTTCTCGGAGCCGGAGAGCCGAGCGCGGACGCCGAGGTGATCGCGCTTCTCGTGCGGTACTTCGAGATGCTCGGGCTGCCGCGTGACAGGATGCGGCTGCTCGTGAACAGCATGGGCGACGAGGCCTGCCGCCCGGCCTACCGCGACTCGGTCGCGGCCTACATCCGGGCGCACGAGGCCGCGCTCTGCGATGAGTGCCGCCGCCGCGCGGACACGAACCCGCTTCGCGCCTTCGACTGCAAGAACGAGGGCTGCCAGCGCGTGATGGCAGAAGCGCCGCGCATCTCCGAGGCGTTGTGCGACGACTGTCGGGCGCACTACGAGGCCGTCAAGCAGCACCTGGACGCGCTCGGCATCGCGTACGAGGAGGAGCCGCGGCTCGTACGGGGGCTCGACTACTACACCCGCACCGTCTTCGAAGTGCAGGCCGAAGGACTCGGCGCACAGAACGCGATCGGCGGGGGCGGGCGGTACGACGGGCTGTTCTCGACGCTCGGCGGTCCTGCGACGCCCGGGCTCGGCTTCGCGCTCGGGTTCGAGCGCACGCTGCTCGCCTTGAAGGCCGCCGGTATCGAGCCGGGCGCGGGCGAGGGCGTCGCGGCGTACATCGCGGCCGTCGACGAGAGCGTGCGCGAAGCGGCGTTCTCGCTCGCGATGGCGCTTCGGGACGCAGGCGTCGCCGCCGAGCTCGACCACCGCGGCCGGAGCCTCAAGGCGCAGTTCAAGCACGCGGACAAGCTCGGTGCTCGCGTGGCTGTCGTCGTCGGGCCTGATGAGCTCGCAGCAGGCGAGGCGACGGTGCGGGATATGGTGACGAAGGACGAACGACGGGTCGCGCTCGCTGACGTGCCGGCGCACGTCGCGGCGCTTATCGGCTAGAGAGGCTGCTCATGTTCGATGCACGGTATTCGATCCGCACGCACGTGGCGGGTGCCCTGCGCGCTGCCGATGCGGGCACGACGGTGACGCTCGCTGGGTGGGTCCACCGGCGGCGCGACCACGGCGGGCTCATCTTCGTGGACCTGCGCGACCGGAGCGGTCTCGTGCAGTGCGTGTTCGACCCGGAGGACTCGAAGGCGGCGTTCGCGCTCGCCGAGTCCATGCGGCCCGAGTGGGTCGTGAAGCTCACGGGCGACGTGCGCAGGCGTCCGGCAGGGACCGAGAACCCCGCGCTCGCGACGGGCGAGGTCGAGGTGCTCGTCACGGAGGCGGAGGTGCTGAACCGTGCCGAGACGCCGCCGTTCGAGGTCGAAAGCGCGGTCGCCACCGACGAGACGCTCAGGCTGAAGTATCGTTACATCGACATGCGGCGGCCTGAGGTGCTCGACGCTCTCGTGCTGCGCGACCGCATCACGCAGCGCTTCCGAAAGTCGCTCGAGCGTCGCGGCTTCATCGAGGTCGAGACGCCGATGCTCGGTCGCTCAACGCCGGAGGGCGCGCGGGACTTCATCGTTCCGAGCCGGCTGAATCCCGGCGAGTTCTACGCGCTTCCGCAGTCGCCGCAGCTCTACAAGCAGCTCCTGATGGTGGGCGGCATCGAGCGGTACTACCAGATCGCGCGCTGCTTCCGTGACGAGGACCTGCGGGCCGACCGCCAGCCCGAGTTCACGCAGGTGGACATCGAGATGTCGTTCATCACGCAAGAGGACCTCCTTGTGATGATGGAAGAGGTCATGCACGAGGTGCTGCGCGAGGCGAACGTCGACCTGCCGCTCCCGCTCCCGCGCCTGACCTACGCCGAGGCGATGGACCGGTTCGGCAGCGACAGGCCGGATCTGCGCTTCGGGATGGAGCTCGTCGACCTGTCGGACGTCTTCGCGGGCACATCGTTCAAGGTGTTCGCGTCCGCGCTCGCCTCTGACGGCGTCGTCAAGGCGATCGCTGCGAAAGGTGCTGGCGACTGGAGCCGCGGTCGGATCGACGCGCTCGCGCCGGTCGCGGCCGAGGTGGGCGCGAAGGGCCTCGCGTGGATCGCGTTCACCTCCGAAGGCGAGGTGCGCTCCCCGATCGCCAAGTTCTTGAGCGAGGAGGAGATGGCCGCTCTCACGGAGCGTCTGGGCGTCGAGCCGGGCGACCTGGTGCTGTTCGCAGCGGACGAGCGGATGGTCGCGAACGAGGTCTTGGGCACGCTCAGGACCCACCTCGCAGGCGAGCTCGGCCTCGCGGCAGACGGCTTCGCGTGCCTGTGGGTGGTGGACTTTCCGCTGTTCAAGTGGGACACCGAAGAGGACAAGTGGAGCGCGAACCATCACCCGTTCACGCGGCCGTTCGACGAGCACGTCGAGCTGGTCGAGTCGGACCCGGCCTCCGTGCTCTCGTACTCGTACGACCTGGTCATCAACGGCATCGAGGTGGGCGGCGGGACGCTCCGTATCCACGACGCCGGCTTGCAGCAGCGCGTGCTCAAGGTGCTCGGCATCGCTGAGGGCGAGGCCCGCGAGCAGTTCGGCTTCCTTCTGGACGCGCTCACCTACGGGGCGCCGCCGCACGGCGGTATCGCGCTCGGTCTCGACAGGCTCGTGATGCTTCTTGCCCACAAGCACTCGATCCGCGACGTCATCGCGTTCCCGAAGACGTCGTCCGGCGCCTGTCCGCTCACCGGCGCGCCGGGGCGGGTCTCAGCGCGCCAGCTTCGCGAGGTGCACCTGCGGCTGGAGTGAGAAGCAGCCGCGCAACAGGCTTGCACCGCCCGGTCGTCGGACGGTGCTCGCACGCGGTGGCAGCGAGTCGCAGCAGGTGCTACGATACAAGTGCTTCGCCTTGCGCTGCTTCGGCCAAAATGGTCGAACCAACGCTTCTTGATAGGGAGCCCTAACGATCCCTCGGTGGAACGGTATCCCCCTCGTTGGGGAAGCGCGAAGCCGTGGTGCGGGCACCCACCTGCTTAGGCAGGTTCACCTGCCGAAGCGCGCGAGGCGGAGTCGTTGTCTTGCCGATGTCGGGAGGGTGTCGATGCGCAGGTTCATCGCAGCAATCGTCGTCGCTTCGTGTGCGCTGACCCTCGTGGGGTGCGGCGGCGGGGGAGGCGGCACCAAGCAAACGGACACACAGCAGCCGGCGCAGCAGGCTCCCGCGCGCTCTGCGCAGCAGCAGCCGACGACCGTCGACCGCTCGCCGGAGGAGACCCCCACGCTCGTGCCCTTCCCGTCCACCCTCTCAACCGCACTGCCGAGCACAGTGCAGTCGAAGCTGGATGCTGGCCGCCCGATGCTCCTGTTCTTCTACGACTCCAGCGAGCCGGAGACCAAGGAGCAGCGCGGGGAGATCGATGCCGTTCTGAGCGACTACCGCGGGCTCATCGACCTTGTCGCCTTCGACGTCAATGGCGGCGACTCCGGGCAGGCGACGGAGGCAGCGAAGCAAGCGGCCGGGCTCGCCGCCGACCTCGGGGTGAAGGCGACGCCGTACATCATCGTGGTGGACCGCAACGGCTACATCACCTGGCGCTGGCTCGGCTTCGTGGATCGTGACGTCATCGAGCGCGAGGTGCTGCGCGCCACGCAGTGACGCGGCGCTTGCGATGGACGATCTGTTCTCGACCAGTGCTGACGACGCGCTCGCGGCTTCGGCGCCGCTCGCGGTGCGGATGCGACCGCGGACGCTCGACGAGATCGTTGGCCAGGACGAGGTGGTCGGGCCGGGCACCTTCGTGCGGCACGCCGTCCAGACCGACACGCTCACGTCCGTCATCCTCTACGGCCCGCCGGGGTGCGGCAAGACGACGCTCGCGCGCGTGATCGCACGAGCGAGCCAGGCACACTTCGAGGAGATCTCCGCTGTGACCTCCGGGGTCAAGGAGGTCCGGGCCCTCATCGACCAGGCGCGCAACCGGCTCGCGATGACCGGCAAGCGCACGATCGTCTTCATCGACGAGATCCACCGCTTCAACAAGACGCAGCAAGACGCGCTGCTGCACGCGGTGGAAGACCGGCTCATCGTGCTCGTCGGCGCCACAACGGAGAACCCGTTCTTCGAGGTGGCAGCGCCGCTCATCAGCCGCTCGCGCGTGATCGTCATGCGCGCGCTGTCCGATGACGCTGTGCGGACGATCGTCCGGCGCGCCGTCAGCGATGCCGAGCGCGGCCTCGGCGGCCAGGTGGTGCTGGAGCCGGCGGCCGAGGACCGCATCGTGCTCGCGGCATCAGGCGACGCGCGCGCCGCGCTCACGGCCCTCGAGCTCGCCGCGTCGATCGCGCCTCGCGGCCGAGACGGCCTCGCGCACATCACGGCAGAGCACGTGGCAGAGGTGACGCAGACCCGGCACCTGCGCTACGACAAGGCAGGCGACGAGCACTACGACCTCGCGTCGGCCTTCATCAAGTCGATGCGCGGGAGCGATCCGGACGCTGCCGTGTACTACCTTGCGCGCATGATCGCAGGCGGCGAGGACCCGAAGTTCATCGCGAGGCGCATGCTCATCTTCGCGTCCGAAGACGTCGGGATGGCCGATCCGCAGGCGCTCTCGGTGGCGCACGCTGCGGTGAAGGCCGCCGAGTTCGTGGGGCTTCCAGAGTGCCGCATCAACCTCGCGCACGCCGCAATCTACCTGGCGCTCGCGCCGAAGTCCAACGCGTGCTACCGGGCGATCGACGAAGCGATGGCCGAGGTCGAAGCGGGGCCGGCGACCGCCGTGCCAGAGCACCTGCGCGACCGGCATCGTCCCGGCGCCGAGACCTACCCGGAGTACGTCTATCCGCACGACCGCCCCGCCGAAGCGGCCTCCCAGACCTACCTGCCGCCAGAGCTCGCTGGCAGACGCTTCTACCGGCCGAAGGACGAGCCGCCAGCGCCAGCGCACGAGGGCGACGACGCGCTCTGAAAGGCCCGCCGTTTGCTACACTGGAACGGCAGCGCACGTCGGCACGAAGGGCGCGTGAGAGCAGATGGCACCGTTGTCGATCGTCCTTGCAGTCCTGGGCATCGTCGCACTCGGCGTCGCGATCTATGCGGCGGTCGAAGTGGTGCGGCTCGCCCACCGGACCGAGCGGGTCGTGGCGCACCTCGAGCAGACGCTCCCGCCGCTTCTGGAGAAGATCGACGTGGCCGTAGACGCGGCGAACGTCGAGCTCTTGCGGATCGACGGGATCGTGAGCGACGTGGAGAACGTGTCGGACACCGTGTCGACAGCCACAGACGTCATCAAGTCGCCCGTGGAGGCGTTGAGCTCGCTCGGCGGCAGGATCGCGCGCGCCATCTCTCGTGCACGGCGGTCGTGAGCCGCTCCAAGAACGGAGGAAGCATGGCACCAGAACAGGTCACGCTCACCGTGCCCGCGCGCGGCGAGTACGCGCGCACGGTCCGCATGACGGCCTCAGAGCTCGCGGTGCGGCTTGGGATGCCGTACGACCGCATCGAAGACGTGCGCATGGCGGCCGACGAAGCGTTCGTGTACGCGTGCAGCAGGACGTCTGAGACCGGCACGGTCGTCTTCCAGTTCGAGCTCACAGACGAGGAGCTGACGATGTGCGTCGGCCCCATCGCCTCCGTGGGCGAGTCGGAAGATCCGCTCCAGGACGCGCCCGGACGCTACGCGTCGTTCATCCTCGAAGCCGTGTGCGACACGTTCGTCGTGGAGCCCGGCGACGATGGCGCCCGGCTTCGCATCGTCAAGCGCGCGTCGGACGACGAGGAGTGATCGTGTCCGGCTCCTCGAAGAAACCCGTGCGGCGTCTCGTGTGGGACAAGGCGCGGACCCGCGAGCTGTTCCGCCGCTACCGTGAGCACGGCGACGAGGCGGCCAGGGACGAGCTCGTCTCGATGTACCTGAACCTCGTGCGCTACCTCGCGAGCAGGTTCCGGAACCGCGGCGAGCCGCTCGACGACCTCATCCAAGTCGGCACGATCGGGCTCATCAAAGCCATCGACCGGTTCGACATCGACCGCGACGTGGAGTTCACGACGTACGCGACGCCCACGATCGTCGGGGAGATCAAGCGGCACTTCCGTGACAAGGGCTGGGCGGTGAAGGTGCCGCGGCGTCTGCAGGAGCTGTCGTTCAAGGTGAACCAGTCGCTCGACGCGCTCACGCAAGAGCTCCAGCGCGCTCCGACGATCGAGGAGATCGGCGAACGTGTCGGGGCGACGGCAGAAGAGGTGCTCGAGGCGCTCGAATCGAGCGAAGCGTACAACTTCGTGTCGCTCGAAGGGGACAGGAACAGCGAGAACCAGGACTCGACCTTCTCGATCCTGGAGTACATCGGCAAGAACGACCACCTCATCGACGTCGTCGAAGACAGGGCCGTGCTCGCCGAGGGGCTCAAACAGCTCACGCCTCTCGAGCAGCACGTCTTGTACCTGCGGTTCTTCGAGGGGCTCACACAGACCGAGATCGCAGCGAGATTGGGCGTCTCGCAGATGCAGGTCTCGCGGATGTTGCGCAAGACGCTCAAGGTCTTGCGGGACGCGCTCGTCCCCGAGGGGGTGTGAGGATGCCGGACCGGTCGGAGTCGCTCGAGCGCTGGCGTCGCGTGCTCACGGTGTCGTGGGCGCTCGTGGGGGTGCTCATCCTTGCTGCCGCTTCTGTGTTCGCGCTCGTCCGGATCTCCCCGGCCCTCGTGCCGTTCGGGCTCGCGCTCGTGATCGTCTTCCTGCTGCGGACGCCTGTGGCCGCGCTGGAGCGGCGCAGGCTGAAACGCGGCGCCGCCGTCGCGGTCTGCTACCTCGCCATCCTGGCCGCGCTCGCGGTCCTGGGGCTCTTCATCGTGCCGCCGCTCGTCGACCAGGTCCGGCAGTTCCTCGGCGCGTTCCCTGGCTACTACGACCGCGTTCTCGACCTGTGGGGGCAGGTGCAGCGGCAGTACAGCGCCGTCGCGTGGCCGTCATGGCTTGACGACGCGCTGGTGGGCATCCGTGACGGGCTCGCGGAGCAGCTCGCGTCCTGGTCGGCGAACCTCGCCAAGACGCTGTTCTCGGTCGGCGGCGGTGCGGTGAGCTTCCTTCTGAACGTCTTCCTTGCGCTCGTGGTGGCGTTCTGGCTGCTCAAAGACATGGAGGTCATCAAGCGCGAGTTCGTGGCGCTCGCTGGACCGAAGCGTCGCGACGAGGCGTCCATCGTGATCGGCAAGGTGTCGACGGTGCTGAGCGGGTACCTGCGCGGCCAGGCCATCGTGTCGGCCACCACCGCCGTCATCGTCACCATCGGGTTCACGGTGCTCGGCGTTCCCTACGCGCTCGTGCTCGGGCTGCTCGCGGGCGCTCTCAACATCGTTCCGTGGTTCGGACCGCTTGTCGCCGAAGTCATCTCGGCGATCGCCGCGGCGTTCGTCAGCCCGTGGCTCGCGCTGTGGGCGGTGCTGGTGGTCATCGGCGCCCAGCAGATCACCGACATGTTCATCACGCCTCGTGTGATGTCCGAGCAGGTCGACCTGCATCCTGTGCTCGTGATATTCTCGCTGCTCACTGGCGCGGCGCTCGCGGGCATCGTGGGCATGGTGCTCGCGATCCCGGTGGCCGCGATCGCCAAAGGGCTGTTCGTCTACTACTTCGAGAAGTGGACCGACTCGAGCCTTGCGACGGAGAACGGCGCGCTGTTCCGGAGCGCGGTGCCGTGCGAGACCGATGACCGCAGTGCGATGACGGACGAGGAGCGCTAGGTGAAGTCTGCAGAGATCCGCGAAAGCTTCCTTCAGTTCTTCGAGGGCAAGGGCTGCACGAGGGTGCCGTCCTCATCGCTTGTGCCGGATGACCCGTCGCTTCTGCTCACCTCGGCAGGGATGGTGCAGTTCAAGCCCGTGTTCTTAGGGCTCGTGGATCCCGGGTACACGCGCGCGACCACCTGCCAGAAGTGCGCGCGCACGACCGACATCGACATCATCGGCACCACCGGCCGCCACCACAGCTTCTTCGAGATGCTGGGCAACTTCAGCTTCGGCGACTACTTCAAGAGCGAGGCGTGCGCTTGGGCGTACGAGTACTCGACGCAGGTGCTCGGCCTCGATCCCGACCGGCTGTGGTTCTCCATCTACGAGGACGATGACGAGGCCGAGGCGGTCTGGCGCGACGAGGTCGGCGTGCCTGCCGAGCGGATCGTGCGCATGGGCGCGAAGGACAACTTCTGGAGCGCCGGCCCCACCGGTCCGTGCGGTCCGTGCTCGGAGCTGTACTACGACCAGGGACCCGAGGTGGGATGCGGCTCGCCGGACTGCGCCCCGGGATGCGACTGCGACCGGTTCTTGGAGTACTGGAACCTCGTCTTCATGCAGTACGACAGGCAAGAAGACGGCACGCTCGTGCCGTTGCCGAAGAAGAACATCGATACCGGCATGGGCCTCGAGCGCGTCGCTGCGATCATGCAAGGCGTGCACTCCAACTTCGAGACCGACATCCTGCGCGGCATCCTCGCCGTGGCGGAGCGCATCTCCGGCGTCGAGTACGGCCGCTCGGCGAAGACCGACACCTCGCTCCGCATCCTGACCGACCACGCGCGCGCGGTGACGTTCCTCATCGCCGACGGCGTGCTCCCGTCCAACGAAAGCCGCGGCTACGTGCTGAGGCGCTTGCTTCGCCGAGCGGTCCGACACGGGCGGCTGCTCGGGGTCGAGCGGCCGTTCCTGGGCGAGCTCGTCGACGAGGTCGTGGCGCGGATGGGGGACGCCTATCCCGAGATCGTGGAGCACCACGGCTTGGTGAAGCGCATCGTGCTGAGCGAGGAGGAGCGATTCGGGGCGACGCTCAAGCAAGGGCTTGCACTCCTGACCAGCGAGATCGAGCGCACGAAGACAAGCGGCGCCTCGACGCTCGACGGCGGGTTCGCGTTCATGCTGCACGACACCTACGGGTTCCCGTTCGAGCTCACCTCCGAGATCGCCGGGGAGTCCGGCCTGTCCGTCGACCACGAGGCGTTCGAGCGGCACATGCACGAGCAGCGCGAGCGGGCGCGCGCGGCCGTCCAGGACGAGTCGTGGAGCGGCATCAGCGCGGCCTTCGCAGAGATCGGGAAGCGGCTCGGCGGCGTCGAGTTCGTCGGATACGCGAAAGACGAGTGCGACACGGTCGTGGCAGGCATCGTCGTCGGCGGCGAGCAGGTCGAGACGATCGAGGCCGGCACGGAGGCCGAAGTGGTGCTCGCCGCAACGCCGTTCTACGGCGAGCAGGGCGGCCAGGTCGGCGATACGGGCATCATCGCATCCGAACGCGCGCGCTTCGTCGTCAATGACGCCAAAGTTCCGGCGCCCGGTGTGATCTCGCATGTCGGCGTGCTCGAGAGCGGCACGCTTTCTGTAGGAGACAGCGTGCACGCTGCCATCGACGTGGCGCGCCGGGAGCGCATCCGGCGCAACCACACGGCGACCCACATCCTGCACTGGGCGCTCCGCACGGTGCTCGGCGAGCACGTGCGGCAGTCCGGTTCGCTCGTGGCGCCGGACCGGCTCCGCTTCGACTTCACGCACTTCGAGGCGCCCGGCGCGGAGGCGCTCCAGAAGATCGAGCGGCTGGTGAACGCCAAGATCATGGAGAACCATCCGGTGCGCAACTACGAGACCTCGCTTGCCACCGCGCGCGAGATGGGCGTGACCGCGCTGTTCGGGGAGAAGTACGGCGAGATCGTGCGCGTGCTCGAGGTCGGCAACTTCAGCAAGGAGCTGTGCGGTGGCACGCACGTCGGCCGAACGAGCGAGATCGGGTTCTTGAAGATCGTCTCGGAAGGCAGCATCGGCGCGAACCTGCGCCGCATCGAGGCGGTGACGTCGTTCGACGCGCTCGAGTTCGTGTACCGCGAAGAAGCGGTGCTCGCAGAGCTCGAGCGGACGCTCAAGGCCCGGACAGCCGAGCTGCCCGGCAAGGTCGAAGCGCTGCTCGAGCGGGTGAAGCAGGCAGAGGCGCGCGCGAAGGCCGCCGCGACGCGCTCTGTGGACGCCGCTGCCGTTCCCGAAGCGGTCGCCGCTGCGGGGTACACCGTGCGGATCGGACGCGTCGATGGCCTCGATGCGCAGGCGCTGCGAGCGCTCGCCGACGAGCTCCGCGCGGCTTCCGGCGCCGTGTTCCTCGCGAGCGTGAACGAGGGGGCGGTGCTGCTGGTCGCCGCTGGAACGGACGAGGCGGTCGCGAAGGGCTTCGACGCCGGCGCGCTCGTGCGCGAGGCGGCCCGGATCGTCGGCGGAGGCGGCGGCGGGAAGCCCGCGTTCGCGCAGGCGGGCGGCAAGGATCCGGGCGCGGTCGACGACGCGCTCGCTCGGGTGCGCGCCGCCCTCGGGACCGGATGAGCGGTGCGCGTGCTCGGACTCGACATCGGGAGCGTCCGGGTCGGTGTCGCCATCTCTGACCCGAGCGGCACGGTCGCCACGCCACGGTGCGTGCTCGACGCCAAGCAGCTGCTTCGCGACCCGCGCGAACTGAAGGCGATCGTGGAGGAAGAAGGCGTCGAGCTTCTCGTGGTCGGCTTGCCCGTCACGATGGCAGGCGAGGAAGGTCCGCAGGCGAGAAGCGCCCGGGTGGCAGGCGAGGCGCTGAAAGAGGTTCTCGGGCTTCCCGTGGAGTACTTCGACGAGCGGCTCACGACGGTAGCGGCGAGCTCCGCCATGCGCTCGGGCGGCGTGAGGGGGCGCTCCCAGCGCGGACGCCTCGACGCGGCGGCCGCCGCGATCATGCTGCAAGCATACCTGGATCGGCGGAAGGCGAGGCGATCCGATGGGTCGTGAGCGGGCACGGGACGACAGGCGCGTGCCACGACCGGCGCGTCGCCGTGTGCCGCGCGAGGAGCGGCAGATCGCGGCTGGCGACCGGCCGCCCGTCGGCCGCATGCGCCCGGAGGAGCGAGCGCGCCGCCGCAAGACGCTGCTCGCGCTCGTCGTGCTCGCCGGTCTCGTCATCGCGCTCGGCGTCCCGACGTTCGCTGCCTACACGCTGCTCCTCAAGCCCGACGTGCGGGTCGAGGCCGGAAGGCCGGTCACAGTCACGGTGCCGGAAGGCTCCGGCACGGCGGACATCGCGCGCATCCTCGCCGAGGCCGGTGTGGTCGAGAACGCGCAGATGTTCCGGCTGCGGGCCCGGCTCGACGGCGTCGACGGCGCGTTCAAGCCAGGCACGTACGACCTCGCGACGCGCATGCCGTACGACGATCTCGTGAAGAAGCTGCTCGCAGGCCCGCCGGTCGCGTACGTGGACGTCACGATTCCCGAAGGCTTCACCATCGATCAGATCGCCGCGCGTCTCGAGGAGAAGGCCGGGATACCGGCAGACGAGTTCCTCGTGCTCGCGAAGCACGGTGCGGCGAAGTACGCGGCGGACAGGCCCTACCTCCACGACGTCAAGACCGGCTCCCTCGAGGGGTATCTCTTCCCGAAGACCTACCGTATCAGGGAACAGATGACGGCGGACGACGTGGTGCGCGCCATGCTCGACCAGTTCGACAAGGAGATCGCCCAGGTCGACCTGAGCTACGCGGCGAGCAAGAACCTCACGCTGCACGACGTCGTCATCATCGCTTCGATAATCGAGCGTGAGGCGCGGTTGGACACGGAGCGGCCGCTCGTCTCGTCGGTGATCTACAACCGCCTGCGGAAGGGCATGAAGCTCGAGATCGACGCTACCATCGAGTACATCCTGCCCGGGAACCGTCCCCGGCTGCTCAACAAGCACCTGAAGATCGACAGCCCCTACAACACCTACCTCTACCCTGGGCTTCCGGTGGGGCCCATATCGAACCCGGGACTTGCCTCGCTCAAGGCGGCGGCGCAGCCTGCCGACACTCCGTACCTGTACTACGTCCTCACCGGAAAGGACGGTTCGCACACCTTCTGCGCGACCTACGAGGAGTTCCAGCGCGCGAAGGCGAAGTCGAAGGAGGTGGTACCGTGAGCGTAGATGCACCCGCTGACGTCGCGATCCGCGTCGAGGGGGCCCGGAAGGTCTATCGCTCGCTCGTCGGGCGGCCGAAGGAGGCCGTGCGCGACGTCTCGATCACCGTGGCGCGCGGCACGATCCACGGCGTGCTGGGGCCCAACGGAGCAGGCAAGACCACCACGCTCAAGATGCTGCTCGGTCTCGTCCGTCCCACGGGCGGTCGGTTCGAGATCCTCGGCCGCGACGCGTTGGACCTGGCGAGCAGGCGACGCGTCGGCTTCCTGCCGGAGCAGCCGTACTTTCCTGTGAACCTGACGGCGATGCAGGCCATGCGGTTCTACGGGGCGCTCACCGGCGTCGCGACAGAGCGCCTCGATGAGGAGGCGGCCTCGCTTCTCGAGCGCGTCGGGCTTGCCGATGCGGCGCGCACGGAGCTCAAGAAGTTCTCGCGCGGCATGCTGCAGCGCCTCGGCATCGCGCAGGCGCTGCTGGGGTCGCCCGAAGTGGTCGTGCTGGACGAGCCCGCCTCAGGGCTCGACCCGGTCGGCCAGCGCGACGTGCGCAATCTCATGCTCGACTTGCGTGCCGAGGGCACCACCGTGCTCTTGAGCTCGCACCAGCTCTCCGAGGTCGAAGCGGTGTGCGACCGCGTGACGATCATCAACCGTGGCGTGGTCGTCGCCGAGGACCACATCGACCGGCTCTTGAACGTGGAGGGCAAGACGGCCGTTCGGGCACGCGGCATCGCGAAGCTGCCGGAGGCGGTAGCAGCGCTCGCAGACGACGTGGCGTTCTCCGGCAGCGTGTGGGCGTTCTCGGTTCCTGACGAGGCCGTCCGCACGGTGGTGGACGCCATCGACGACGCTGGCGGCGTGGTGTTGGCGGTCCAGCCGAAGCGAGAATCGCTCGAAGACTACTTCGCGCGGCTGCTTGCGAGCGCAGGCGAGGAGGTGGCGTGATGCGAAGCGTCTTCACGATCGCCGAAGCGGTGTTCTTCGACAGCATCCGCCGCCGCATCCTGTTGGCGGTCCTCGTGTTCGCGGGCGTCATGGTGGCGATGATCCCGTCGCTGCCAGACTACGGGCTCGGGGTCGAGACGGCGGTGTTCGGCGAGATCGCCCTCGCGGTGACGTTTCTGGCCTCGCTCGTCGTCACCCTCGGCCTTGCGGTGACGCGCGTGCCGAGCGAAGTCGAGCGGCGCACGGTCTACCCTGTGCTGGCGCGGCCGGTCGCGCGCTGGCAGTACCTCGTCGGAACGTGGCTCGGGACCTTCGCGATGGTCGGCGTGCTCGTGGCCGCGTTCACGGGCGTCGACATCGCCGTGGGAGCGGTGGTCTATGGGAGGCCGCTGTGGCTGCTCGCCGTCGGCGCGCTCGGCATATGGCTCGAGATGGGAGTGCTCGCCGCGTTCGGCATCGCTGTCTCGACGGTGGTCTCGCCGGTGACGGCGATTGTCGCCGAGGCGGCGTTCCTGTTCGTCGGCCACTCGAGAGCGACACTCGTGGGCGAAGAGGGTGCGCTCGCGCTCAGGGCGTTCTACCCGTCGCTCGACGCGTTCAACATCGTCGCGCCGGTCACCCACGGCAACGGCGTTCCTCTGCTCTACCTCGTGAGCATGCTCGTCGTGTTCGTGGGCTTCGTCGGCGTGCTGCTCGTCATCGGGGCCGCGCTCTTCGGAGGCAGGGACCTGTGATGTCCGCGCTGAAGAGGAGCGAACGCGCTGTCGCCGTGGTGCTCGCGGCATGCTTTCTTGCGCTCGCAGTGATCGGCCAAGCGGCGGGCGAGTCGGTCTTCCCGCAGGCCGAGCGCACCACGACGACGCGCGTCGTCGCGCGCGCCGGCTGGTCGTACCTAGGCGGTCTTCGGACGTTCGCGGCCGCCGTGATGTGGAACCGCATCGACCCGATCTACCACGCGTACTACCGCGATGTGCCGCTGGATGAGCAGCGCTACATGCTGCCGTGGGTGGCGATGGTCACCACGCTCGACCCCACGCTGCTCGATCCGTGGTACGTGGGGTCGTGGATCGTGGCACGGAACGGCAAAGTGGAAGAGGGCATCGCGCTCGCGCGCAAAGGCATGGAGGCGAACCCGCGGTCAGGCCTCCTCGTCGCGTCATACGCGCAGATGCTGTACCTGTTCCGGCACGACCCCCAGGCAGCGCTCCCGTACGCCCGAGCCGTGCTGAGGCCCGGGATGACCTTCCGATCGTTGGAAGAGCAGTTCGAGTGCTACGCGTTCGCGCGAGACATCCTTCGCGCGAACGGGCTTGCGAGCGAGGCCGATGCCGCGGAGGCGAGGATGCGGGAGATCGGCGCACGCATCGAAGCAGGCGAGGACGCCGCGAACGAGCATCATCACCACCACAACGAGTGAGGAACCGTGCTGGAGGCCGACGGGTTCTGCAAGGACGTCGAGAGCATCACGCCAGAGTCGCTTGCGGCGCTCGGTGCCAGGGCCGCCATCATCGACCTGGACAACACGCTCCTGCCGCGCGACCGCCAGGACATCCCTGCGTCGGTGCGCGCGTGGCTGGGCGGACTGAAAGACGCTGGGTTTTCGGTGTGCCTCGTGTCGAACAACTGGCACCGGCGTGCGCGGGAAGTGGCGGCCGAGCTCGGACTCCCGATCGTCGCGAAGGCGGTCAAACCGCTGCCGTTCGCGTTCTGGCGCGCACTGAAGCTCCTCGGTGTCCGTGCTCAAGAGTGCGTGGTGATCGGCGATCAGCTCTTCACTGACGTGCTCGGCGCACGCCTCGTCGGATGCCGAGTCGTGATGGTGCCGCCGCGTTCGTCGCATGACTTGCCGCACACGTTGATGCTTCGGCGGCTCGAGTCGCTCATAATGGGGAAGAGCGCCGCCGAACGCGCTCGCGAGGAGTCATCATGCGGATAGACGGGCGAACCAAGCTGGCCGGCGTCGTCGGATGGCCGATCGACCGCTCGCTGTCGCCGGCCATGCACAACGCGGCCTACGAGGCGCTCGAGCTGAACTGGGTGTACCTGCCGTTGCCGGTTTCCGACCAACGGGGGCTCGTGCGCCTGGTCGATGCTGTGCGCTCGCTGCCGTTCGTGGGGTTCAACGTCACGATGCCGTACAAGCAGGCGATCCTTCCCTTGTGCGACGAGGTCGCCATGTTCGCGCAGATGGCCGACGCCGTGAACACGGTGCACTGCGTGGACGGCACCCTCGTCGGCTACAACACCGATGGCCGAGGGCTCATCGATGCGCTCAAGTCGGAGGTCGGGTTCGATCCTGCTGGCAAGAAGGCCGTCGTTATCGGCGCCGGCGGCGCAGCGGGGGCCGCGGTGGTCGGCCTGATCGTCGGCAAGGCGGCGAGCCTCACGCTGGTGAACCGCTCCGTGGAACGCGCGGAAGCGATCGTGGAGCGCATGAGGCCGTACCTTCGTGGCGCTGCTGCCGCGGCGTTGCCGCTCGACCGCAGCGCCCGGGAGGCGGTCGAGTCGGCCGACCTCGTCATCAACGCGACGCCTGTCGGCATGGTCGACGGCGACCCGAGCCCTGTTCCGCCCGAGTGGCTGCACGAGGGACAGGTCGTCTGCGATATGATCTACCAGCGCCTGGAGACGGACCTGATGCGTGTCGCCCGCGATGCTGGCGCGACTGTGATGGGCGGGCTGCCGATGCTTATCGAGCAAGGCGCGCTCGCAATAGAGATATGGAGCGGCGCCTCGCAGCTCAAGGTCCCGCGTGACGTGATGCGGCGCGCTGCCGAGGACGCGCTTTCGAGGCCGGTTGCCACGGAGAGCGAGCGATGACGGCCGCAGCTTCAGGACGGCGTCTCGGCAAGATCTTGGTGCAGGCGGGCGTCTGCACGCCCGAGCAGCTCGAAGAGGCGCTCAAGAAAAGCGAGCAAGAGGACGTCTCGCTCACCTCGGTGATCGTCGAGATGGGCATCGCGAGCGAGCAACGGATCGCGCAGGCCGTCGCCGAGAACATGGGGCTTCCCTTCGTCGACCTCGGGGGCTACGAGGTCGATCCGAACGCAGCAATGCTGCTGAGCCCGGATCTCGCCAAGCGGCACAAGGCGCTGCCGATCAAGATCGAGGAAGACGAGATCTTGGTGGCGATGGCCGACCCGGCCAACATCTTCGCCATCGACGATCTGCGCATCGTCACCGGCTACGAGGTGCGGCCGGTGGTGGCCACCGAGAGCGACGTGCTCGCCGCCATAGAGAAGTTCGCGACGATGCACCAGGACGTCGACCGAATGGTCGGGGACTTGGAGAGCACGACCGTCGAGGCGGAGCGCGAAGCAGAGGAGGAGGCCACTGACGAGAGCGCGCCCGTCGCCAAGCTCATGAACGTCATCGTGACCGAAGCGATCCGTCAAGGCGCGGGCGACATCTACGTCGAACCGCTCGAGAACGAGCTCCGTGTGCGGTACCGCATCGACGGTGTGTGCCAGGAGATCATGCGCGCGCCGAAGAAGCTGCATCGCCAGCTCCTCAGCCGGATCAAGATCGCCTCTGGGATGGACATCGCCGAGAAGCGCATCCCGCAAGACGGGCGGTTCGGCGTCGTGTTGGACGGCAAGGAGGTCGACTTCCGCGTGGCCGTGCTTCCCGCGGTCAACGGCGAGATGTCAGTCATGCGCCTGCTTCGCAAGGACGCCATCATGCTCGGGCTTGAAGACCTGGGGTTCCTCGAGCAGCCGATGCAGAAGCTGCTCGAGGCGCTCGACAAGCCGTACGGAGCCATCCTCGTCACAGGTCCGACGGGTTCGGGCAAGTCCACCACGCTGTACGCGGCCATCAACCGAACGACGAAGCCGACCGTCAACCTCATCACGGTCGAAGACCCGGTCGAGTACCGGCTTGCCGGTCTGTCGCAGGTGCAAGTGAACGAGAAAGCAGGGCTCACGTTCGCGGCGGCGCTCCGCTCGATCCTGCGCCAGGACCCGGACGTGGTGATGATCGGCGAGATCCGCGACAAGGAGACGGCCACCATCGCCATCGAGGCTGCTCTCACGGGCCACCTCGTTCTGTCCACGCTGCACACCAACGATGCGCCGTCTGCCCTCACGCGCCTGACGGAGATGGGCGTCGAGCCCTTCCTCACTGCGTCGGCCGTGAACTGCGTGCTCGCCCAACGCCTCGCCCGACGGTTGTGCAAGGACTGCAAGCAGCCGTACACGCCCGATCCGGAGACGCTCGACAGAGTGGGGTTCCCGTACGAGCCGGGCAACATCCCGACGCTGTATCGTCCGGTGGGGTGCAACAAGTGCAACAATATCGGCTACAAGGGCCGCATGGGCATCCACGAGGTCATGACGGTGACCGAGGAGATCGAACGGGCGTGCGTCGAGCACGCCTCAGGCGACGAGATCAAGCGGATCGCGGTCTCGCAAGGCATGCGCACGCTGCGCGAGGACGGCTTCGAGAAGGTGCGGTTGGGCCTCACCTCCATCGAAGAGGTGCTGCGCGTCGTCGTGTAGAGCCGCGGCGGAGCGCGTTCTCGCTGTTGTATCGGTCTGCCAAGCGTGAGAAACTGAGCACGTTCGCGCAGCATAGGCGCATCTCGTCCGTTCGTTAGGGCTTCCGCGCACGACTCGCACTCGGAGGTGTAGGGGATGGTCGACCAAGGAGTCGGCGACTACTTCATCAGCGATGCCGACGTGCAACCGCTCGAGGACGACGATCTGCTCAAGCCGCCGATCGTGATTCCTCGACAGCCGGCCGCGGCGGCACCGGCCTCGCCTGCACCGGCCGCCGTCGTCGAGGCGCCCCAGCCGGCGCCTGAGCCCGCCGCCGCGCCCGCGCCGCCGGCTCCAGCTGCCGTGCAGCAGCCGTCCGCTGCAGTGCGGCCTGTCGCTGCGGTGGGTCGGCCTGCCTCGCGCGAGGAGCGCCTTGCCGCCGTGCTCGACGGCCTCATCCAGGGCGATCCGGACATACAGGCCGCTGCGCTCGTGAGCCTGGACGGCTTCACGATGGCCGCGGCTCTGCCAGCGGGCATGCAGTCGGATCGTGTCGGCGCTATGTCTGCAGCCATTCTCGGTCTGGGCGAGCGCGCTGCCACCGAGCTCGGAAGGGGACACCTGTCGCAGGTGTTCATCGAAGGCGAAGACGGCTACGTGCTGTTGGTGGCCGCCGGCTCGCGTGCGGTGCTGACGGTGATGGCGAGCGCGCAAGCCAAGCTCGGGCTTGTCCTGTACGATATGAAGACGGCTGCAGCGCAGGTGGCGGAGATTCTCGGGTAGCGGGGGGCGCCGCGCCGGTCAACCGAGGCAGCGCAGATAGGAAGGGCGATCGCAAGCGATATGGCGCTTCGCGGCAACCTCAAAGACTTCAGTCTTCCGGACGTCTTCCAGCTGGTCCAGCTGAGCAAGAAGACGGGGGTCTTGCGCATCAAGCGTCCGGACGCGGAGGGGTCGATATGGTTCCGCGACGGCGAGGTCTTCTTCGCGCAGTCGGACTGGAACCGAGAGCCGTTGGGCCAGCGTCTGGTGAACGCAGGGCGCATCACGCCAAGCGCGCTTGCCAAGGCGATGGAGATCCGCGCCTCCGAGCCGCACGGCGGGCGTCGCCTCGGCCAGATCCTCGTCGACGAGGGCTACATCACGCAGCCGGTCCTGGAGGCCTTCGTGCAAGAGCAGATCCAGGACACCATCTTCGACCTCATGCGGTGGGACGAGGGCGAGTTCAACTTCGAGATCCTGCCGGAAGTCGTCGACGAAGACATCGGGCTTTCCGTCTCCATCGAGAACATCGTGATGGAGGGGAGCCGGCGCATCGAGGAGTGGAACCGCATCAAGAAGAAAGTCCCCTCGATGGACATGGTCTTCAAGATGGCTACGGCTCCTGGCGAGGGCACCTTCGAGATCTCCCTCAAGCCCACCGAGTGGAACCTGCTGCTGCTCACTGACGGCACGCGCACCGTGGCCGAGCTCGCTCGCGAGCTCGGCAAGACGGACTTCGAGGTCGCGCGCATCATCTACGGCCTGTTCTCTGCGGGGCTTCTCGAGGTCGCTTCCGATGAGGAGGTCGAGCGTCTGCGCACCGAGCGGGCGGAACGCGAGGCGCGTCGGGCTGCCCGTGCAGCGGAGTCGGCGGAGCGGCGGGCCGCTGCTGCTCCTGTCGTGCAGCCGGTCGCTCCGGAGGCCGTGACGGTCGGCACTCCGGCAGCGGTTCCCGAGTCGGCGCAGACGGTCGCTCCGGAGCCGGTTCCCGAGGCCCCTGCAGAAGCGGAGGCCCTGACCGTCCCCGTGCGTGAAGCAGCGGAGGAGCCGGAGTTCCTGGCGGCACCGAAAGCGGCGCCGAGCGCTGATGACATGGCCGTCTTCGAGCAGGTCATGGGCGCCGTGCTCAAACCGCACCCGCAGCAGGCGCCGCCTGAAGCGCCGGCGAGCGAGGCCGCGTCGGTCGCCGGGGAAGAAGAGGCCGCATCCGAGCCGCTTCCGGCGCCTGAGGTGCCGGAGACCGTCGAGCCGCCTGCCACAGCACCCGAAGCTCCGGAGGTGTTCGTCGCTCCAGAGGCGCCGGAGGTGTTCGTCGCGCCGGAGGCTCCTGAGACGCCTGTGCCGACCGCAGAGGCGGCACCCGGCATCGGACCGATATCGCCTGCCGAACTCGGGGAGATCCCGGTGGCGCCGGTCCTCGAGGAAGCAGCCGAGCAGCCGATCGAAGCGACAGAAGCACCGGCATCGTCCGGGCCATCCTTCACTCCTACAGGCGACTTGGAGAAGGACCTCCTCGCGCTCGGCTTAGGAGAGCTTCCCGTCGAGACAGAAGAGCCGGTCGCGCGCGAACCGTTGGGCGTCCAGGAGGCCGAGCAGCCGGCAGCCGAAGTCGAGCAGGTCTCGACGGACGAAGCCTTGAGCGAGCTGCTTCGCTCGTTGGGCGGTGAAGAGGAAGCGTCGACGCCCGCCCAGGCCGAAGAAGCGCCGAAGGTCATCTCCACGGACGCGTACCTCGCGGAGTTCGAGACGGACGTCACGCTTTCGAGCGCGCTCACAGACGAGATCACGGCGCTCACCGGCGGCGGCTCCGGCAGAGCGCGCCCGACGACGACCGTAGCGAAGCTTCCCGAGCCAGGCGAGCAGCCGGCGATCCATCGCGACCGGCTCGTCGATCGGGACCTGGTGCTGAAGATCATCGATGGCATCGAGAAGCTGTAGACGAGGAGCGGAATCCGGATGCAGTCTGTGAAAGTCGTCGTCACCGGGCCGTTCAACGCCGGCAAGACCACGTTCATCAAGTCGGTGAGCGAGATCACGGTGCTTTCGACGGAGCGCCAAGTGAGCGACGTCTCCGGCGAGGGTGGCGGCGAGACGACCGTCGCGATGGACTTCGGTCGGATCACGATCTCCGACGACGTGGTGCTCTACCTGTTCGGCACGCCTGGCCAGGAGCGATTCTCGTTCATGTGGGAGACGCTCTCGGAGGGCATGCTCGGCTTCGTGCTCCTCGTGGACGGGCTGTCTGCCGAATCGATCTCCGATGCGCGCTCCATGATCGAGTTCTTCACGAACATGTCCGACGTCCCGTTCGTCGTGGCTGCGAACAAGATCGAGGCAGAAGACGTCGCGTCGCTGACGCGCATACGCTCCGAGCTCGGACTTGCAGCGGACGTGCCGCTCCTGCCGTGCGACGCACGCAGCAAGGAGAGCGTGAAGGCCGTGTTGCTCGGTCTGCTCTACAGGATCTTGGAAAGCATGAGCTGAGGTGCTGGACCCGCGTCTGTACATCCTCGGTGGACTTGCATTCCTCGCCCTCGTTTCGGCCGTCTACCTTATGGTCGCCATCGTCGGGTACGTTGCGGGCCGTATGCGAGCCCGGCGAGGGCGCGCGAATGCTGCGGCTTCGCCAGAGATCGGGGTGACGCCAGAGCCCATCCTGCCGATCGGGCCGGCGCCCGTGCTCGAATCCGACCCGTTCGCGCCGGCGGTCTCCGCACCGGCCCCGGTCGCCCCTGCGATGCCTGTGGAGCCGGCTCCCGTGGAGAGCGCTCCGATGCCGCCGGACGAGGCCGAGCGCATCGCCCGGCTGCTTGCTTCGCTGGAGCGACAGGCAGAGCTGGAGATTCAGGCGGCGCAGCCAGCGGCTGCACCCGCGCCCGCGCCGCAGCCAGCGCCCGCGCCGACGCACGCTCCCGCGCCGCAGCCCTCGGCGTCAGCCGTCCTGTCATCCCCGCCCGCGCCCGCAGCGCCCGCGCCTGAGCCTGCGCCATCTCCGCCCGAGCCTGGTCCGTCCACCGCTGAGATTGCGCCGCCTCCGCCAGAGTACCGGCTCGTGGCGCCCGTCGAGCTCCACTTCACTGAGGGTGGCGGCCGCATCGGCGTCCGTCCGGGAACGCGCACGCACGACGAGTTCCAGCGGCTCGCGCGAGCGTTGCTGGGCGAGCTCAAGGACGCCCGCTCGCGCAGCCAGCAGTAGCCATCATCGCCGGGTCGTCGTAGCATTATGAGCGGCTTGCATACCGTCGGGTCTGCCGTGCGTGACGGGGGTCATCAGAGGTGGCCGAGGCTGGCGAACGTCTAGGTCTGCTGCTCGTGCGCGCCGGTATCATCACCGAGCGCCAGCTCAACGACGCCCTGGAAGTCCACAAGGCCACGGGAAGCCCGCTCGGGCGCGTCCTCGTGGACTTGGGGTACGCGTCGCAAGGCGCGATCCTCTCGGTCATGGCGCGGCAGATCGGCGTCCCGTACATCGACTTCTCGCAGCAGAAGCCCGATCCCGCAGCGATCGCGGTCGTCCCGAAGGACCTCGCCAACCGCTACACGCTCATGCCGGTCGAGTTCGACGAAGAAGGCCGGCTGGTGGTCGCCATGGCCGACCCGCACAACGTGCTCGCGCTGGACGACCTGCGCATCATCACCGGCTACGAGATCAAGCCGGGCATCTCGACGAAAGACGACATAGTCGCCGCTATCAACGAGTACTACCGCGTCGCAGAGCAGATCGATGTGGACGCGACGGCAGCCGAAGAGGAGGAGCTGGATCTCTCGCAGCTCACCGAACTCGTCGACGAGGCGCCGATCGTCAAGCTCGTCAACTACATCATCAACAAGGCGGTCGCCGACCGCGCTTCGGACATCCACATCGAGCCGCAGGAGAAGGACCTGCGGGTCCGGTACCGCATCGACGGCGTGCTGCACGAGATGATGCGCAGCCCCAAGTCGACGCAGCAGGCCATCATCAGCCGTTTCAAGATCATGTCCGACATGGACATCGCCGAGTCGCGCAAGCCGCAGGACGGCCACACTGCGCTCACCATCGGCGGCCACAAGATGGACTTCCGCGTCTCGACCCTGCCGACGGTGTACGGTGAGCGGGTCGTGCTTCGTATCCTGCGCAAGGACAACATCATGCTCAGGCTGGAGGACCTCGGCTTCTTGCCGCAGTCGCTCAAGCGGTTCGAATCGTCCTTCCGCAAGCCGTACGGCGCCATCCTGGTGACCGGGCCGACCGGCTCGGGCAAGTCGACGACATTGTACGCGGCCGTGAACGTGCTCAACGAGCCCTCGCGCCACATCCTCACCGCCGAAGATCCGGTCGAGTATCGGCTGCCGGGCGTGAACCAGGTCCAGACCAACCCGAAAGCCGGTCTCACCTTCGCCCGAGCGCTGCGCTCGTTCTTGCGCTGCTCCCCCGACATCATCTTGGTCGGCGAGATCCGCGACCAGGAGACCGCGAAGATCGCCATCGAGTCCGCGCTCACCGGTCACCTCGTGCTGTCGACGCTGCACACCAACGACGCGCCCGGCGCCATCACCCGTCTCATCGAGATGGGCGTGGAGCCGTTTCTCGTGGCGTCCGCTGTCGACTGCGTCTTGGCGCAGCGCCTCGCGAGGCGGCTGTGCAAGGACTGCAAGGAGGAGTACGCGCCGCCGAAGCAGGCGCTCATCGACGCCGGGTTCCCGGAAGATGACCTGCCCGAGCGCGTTTACCGCGCGGTCGGCTGCAAGAAGTGCGGTGGCACGGGGTACAGGGGCCGGATGGGCATCCACGAGGTCATGCTCGTGAGCGAGGAGATCTCGGACCTCACCGTCAAAGAAGCGACCGCTGAGAAGATCCGTCAGGTCGCCATCGAACAAGGCATGCTCACGCTCAGGCAGGACGGCCTCGAGAAAGTCCGCATGGGACTGACGTCGCTGGAGGAGATCGCCCGCGTCGTCGTGTGAGATGGGGGACACGTGGACATCGCCGAACTGCTGATGGAGCTCGTCGAGCGAGGGGCGTCCGACCTGCACCTGACGGCGGGAATGCCGCCGGTCCTGCGCATCAACGGACGGCTCACCGTCACCGATCGCCCACGGCTGACGGCGCGCGACACGAAAGAGCTCGTGTACTCGATCCTCACGCAAGAGCAGCGCGAGCGGCTCGAGACCGATTGGGAGTTCGACTTCGCGTATTCTCTGCCGGGCGTGTCCAGGTTCCGCGTGAACGCCTACTACCAGCGCGCGAGCGTCGGGGCGGCGTTCCGGCACATCCCGGCGGAGATCCGAGGTTTCGAGGAGCTCGGGCTTCCGCCGGTCGTCGCGGAGCTGTGCGATAAGCCGCGCGGCTTCGTGCTCGTCACCGGCCCGACCGGCTCAGGCAAGTCGACGACGCTTGCGGCTATGGTCGACCACATCAACGAGCGTCGTGAGGTGCACATCATCACGATCGAGGACCCGATCGAGTACCTGCACCACCACAAGAAGGCCATGGTGAACCAGCGGGAGGTCGGCGCTGACACGAAGAGCTTCTCGACGGCTTTGAAGTACGTCCTTCGGCAAGATCCGGACGTCATCTTGATCGGTGAGATGCGTGACTTGGAGACGGTCTCAGCGGCGCTCACCGCCGCGGAGACGGGCCACCTCGTGCTGGCGACGCTGCACACCCAAGACGCGGTCCAGACCGTCGACCGCATCGTCGACGTCTTCCCGCCGCACCAGCAGGCGCAGGTCCGGGTGCAGCTCTCAGGCACGCTGCAAGGCATCGTGAGCCAGCAGCTCCTTCCGACCGCTGACGGACGCGGACGGGTGCTCGCGTGCGAGGTGCTCGTGCCGACGCCGGGCATCCGGAACCTCATCCGCGAGGGCAAGACCCACCAGCTCACCACCGCCATGCAGTCGGGTCAGCAGTATGGTATGGTCACGATGGATCAAAGCCTCGCAGAGCTGTGCCGCAGAGGGCTCATCTCGATGGACATGGCCCTGCAACGGGCGATCGACCAGAACACGCTCAAGCAGTTGCTCACCCGGAGCCGATAAGAAGCACAGAACGCAGCGGCAGTCGCAGCTAGAAGAAGGGGCGCACGATGGCCACGATCACCTTCAAGTACACGGTCCGCGACAAGACCGGCAAGGTCACGAGCGGGAGGCTGGAGGGCGAGAGCCGGGACGCGGTCGCCGCGAAGCTGCGGCAGATGGGCTACATCGTCCTCGACTTGAGCGAAGACAGGCTCGCCGCTCTCAACAAGATCCAGTTCGGGACCTCGGTCAAGACGAAGGACATCACCATCTTCGCGCGGCAGTTCGCGACGATGATCAACGCGGGCCTCTCGCTCACGAAGTGTCTCTCGATCTTGGCCGATCAGTCGGAGAGCAAGGAGCTCCGTGAGGTCATCGCGCAGGTCGGACGCGATGTGGAGGCCGGTCAGTCGCTCTCTGAGGCGATGGCGAAGCACCCGAAGATCTTCCCGCCGATCTTCATCAACATGGTGCGCGCCGGTGAGACGGGCGGTGTGCTCGACGAGGTTCTGCTGCGCGTGGCGGATCACTTCGAGAACGATGCCAAGCTCAAAGGCCGCATCAAGTCCGCCATGACCTACCCGGTCGCGATGGCGGTCCTCGTGCTGCTCGTCTTGATCGCCATGATGATCTTCGTCGTTCCGACGTTCCAGAAGATGTTCGCTGACATGGGCGGGAAATTGCCCGTCCCGACGCAGATACTCGTGAACATCTCGGCCGGCGCGCGCGGGCTGCCAGGGCTCATCACGCTGGTCGCCGTCATCGTGGGCACCATCGCGTTCCGGGCGTGGAAGTCGACGGATTCTGGCCGGCTTATCTGGGACGGCATCAAGCTCCGGATGCCGATCGTGGGGCCGCTCGTGCGCAAGATGTCGCTCGCTCGCTTCACGCGCACGTTCGGCACGCTCGTGGCAGCGGGCGTCCCGATCCTGTCTGCGCTGGACATCGTGGCCGACACCTCAGGCAACGAGGTCGTCGCGCAGGCGGTGAAGAAGGTGCGCTCCGCGATCAAAGAAGGCGAGACCATCGCCAAGCCGCTCGGCGAGAATCCGATCTTCCCGTCGATGCTGGTGCAGATGATCGCCGTCGGCGAAGAGACGGGCGCGCTGGACGCGATGCTCACCAAGATCGCCGACTTCTACGACGAAGAGGTGAGCGCCGCCGTCGACGGTCTTACCTCGGTTATCGAACCGTTGATGATGGCGACGCTGGCAGTGGTGGTCGGCGGCATCGTCATCGCGCTCTACATGCCGATGTTCCAGGTCATCACGCTCGTGAAGTGACAGTGGTGCTCGTTTTTCGGGAATCTTCAGGATTGCGCCTCAAGTGGCGCGCGAGAATGCCGATACAACCAGCGTAGGCAACTGGGGCGAGTGCCCCGAGGAAGAGGAGGTGAGCATCCATGCGGATGTTCAGAAGGGACGAGGGCTTCACTCTCGTCGAGCTCATGGTGGTCGTGCTTATTATCGGTATCCTTGTCGCCATCGCTATCCCGGTCTTCAACGCAGCGTCTCGCAACGCGCGGCTCCGTACCTGCCACTCGAACCAGCGCACGATTGAAGGAGCGGTTCAGCAGTGGCTCGCGGCTGACCCCAACAACCAGTGGGCTGCGAAGGCAATCGACGGCGCCGACGAACTGACTGCGGGCGGCGCGTACATCAAGGACGTCCCGCACTGCCCGGCAGGCACCGGGGCTGAGTATTACTACGTCAACGCTGCAGGTACAGTCACTGGCGACAACGGCGACGGTGGCTGGTTGACTGACGGCACCCTGACGCATTCGCACTTCTAATACTCGTCGGTTGGACCGATGGCCGGCAGGGGTCGCGCATCGCGCGGCCCCTGCCCTTGCTGTATCCTCCTGATGGTGTCCGCAGCGAGGGAACGGTGGATTCTTGGCGTCAGTGCAACCAAGTGCGCTTTTTGCGCTCTCGGCCGTCTTCGGCCTCGTCTTCGGCTCGTTCGCGAACGTCGTCATCTGGCGGCTGCCGCGCGGCGAGTCGCTCGTCGCTCCGGGCTCGCATTGCCCGACGTGCGGCACGCCGATCGCGTGGCACGACAACGTGCCCGTGCTCTCGTGGCTCGTGCTGCGCGGGCGGTGCAGGACCTGCCGCGAGCCGATTTCCGCACGCTATCCGCTCGTCGAGATCGCGTCCGGCGTCCTGTGGGCGGCCGCAGCGCTCCGGTGGGGGGCCTCGCTCAAGACGGCCTTCGCGATCGCGCTCTTCTACCTTCTTCTGATTCTCTCGGCCATCGACCTCGACCATCGCCGCTTACCGAACCCGCTCGTGGCGCTCCTTTTCACCATCGGCGTGGCGGGAGCGGCTGCGAGCGCAGCCGGGCTTTCTGCCTGTCCGCTGACCGGCGGGGCCACAGGCGCTACCGCTCTTCTCGACGCTGCCGTGGGCGTCCTTCTCGGCGGGGGCGTGCCGCTTCTCGCCGCGCTTCTGTACGAACGCGTCCGCGGCCGCACGGGACTCGGCATGGGGGACGTGAAGCTCCTCGGCGCGCTCGGGCTGTTCCTCGGGCCGCACGTGCTCATCGCCCTCTTTCTCGGCAGCGTCGTGGGATCTGTCGTCGGACTGGCGACGCGCGCGCGCTCGAAAGAGGCGGCGATACCGTTCGGGCCGTATCTAGCGGCGGGCGCGGTCGTCACGGCGCTGTGGGGCGATGGGCTGGTGGCAGCCTATCTCCGCCTGGCCGGACTCGCGTGACGACCGGGGTAGAATCATCACGTATGTAGAATGTGTTGAGCGTCACGGAACGCTCAAGCTGAAAGCGGGCCGCGCCGATACACTTTGCAGCGATGCGACCAGATTCAGGGGCGATTGCGATGGCACAGGCCAAGGTCTTCAGACGGCTGGCAGCAGACGACGGTCTCGGCATGCTCGAGATCGTGGTCTCCGCCGTCATCTTCTTCTTCGTGCTGACCGCCGTCTTGGGTCTGCTCGGCACGACGACCCAGATGAGCATCGCTGCGAAGCAGCGTGCGGTGATGACGAACGCCATCAACGCGTACGTCGAGCGTGTGAGCGCCATGCCGTTCGCGCAAGTGAAGCTCGTGAGCGAAGGCGGGGCGTTGTCTGACGTCGAGACGCAGACGGTCGGGGAGTTCACGGTCGTCATCCGTCCGACGGTCTCTATACCGACGACGATGACCTCCTCGACCAATCCGACCCTCAAGCGCCTGCGCTTGGAGGTCACGGTCACGCGGGGCGGCGCGAACCCGATGTCGTATTCGACAGAGGTGCTCATCCGCGATCGCGACACCTTCTTGACGCAGGCGGTGAGCAGCCCGCAGACCGATCCGACCATCGCGTTCACCAACACGACACCGCCCGAAGGCACTGTGGTGTGGGGAAGCCAGCACGCGGGCGGGGCGCTCACGGTGGGCGCTCATGCGGAAGCGGCGGAGGGCAGGACGGTGAGTTCGGTCGTCTTGTGGTGCGATGACCAGTTCATCTTGAAAGACACGATGGGCAACCTCGGCTCCTGGGCGAACATCGACCAGCAGTCGTTCACCACTCCATCGTTCGTGTGGGACACCCTGCAGACAGACGATCTCGGGAACAGGGTCATCGTCGATGGCTATCGGACAGTGAGCGCGTACGTGCTCGACTCCGGCGGTATCAGCAAGTACACCGTGCGGCACTTCCTCGTCGACAACGAGGTGCCGCCGCTTCCGACCACTTCCACCATCGAGCCTTTGACCGCGACGGAGACGAGGATCTCGTGGGGCGAGGTCATGGACGGCACCACGCCTGCCGACCACTACCAAGTCGAGGGCTACAAGCAGTCTGTCACCGACGACACGTGGACCTTCGCCGACTACGTGGGTGGTACGAACGTCTACAAGGGGACGTCGGGCACGTTCGCGACGCAGCCGTTCTCGCGCTACTACATGCGCATGCAGGCGCACAGCGCGCGCGACCTGCGGCCGACGGACTGGTACTACCATCCCGAGGCGTGGATCAGCCGGCCGTTGCTGACAGCAACGAGCACGGTGAGCGGTTCGACACGGACGGTCACCCTGACGTGCTCCACGCCGCAGTTCCCCTACTCGTCCATCACTTACAAGGTGTACCGCGGCACGTCTTCGACGAACCTGTCGTTGCTGGCGACCGCGACAGGCAACACGTACGCTGACTCGTTCAAGAAGACGGACAGCTACTACTACCAGTTCGAGGTGACCGTGACGCCGACGGGGAATGCGGGCGGTTTGCTGTCGGCTCCGACAGCGGTCACGGTCCGCTCGAACGTGGTCGGACCGTCGAGCACCTCGCCCATGCCGGTGATCTGGTGATGACGATGATGTCGTTGCGCAAAGACGACGGCTTCACGCTCTCCGAGCTGGTAGCGGCGCTCGGGCTGCTCGGCGTCATCCTCGCTGCTACCTGGGCAGGCTTCCAGGCATCGCACAACTACAGCAAGCTGTCCGACCGGCAGGGCTGGTTCGCTCGCGAGGTGAGCTCGCCGTTGCTGCAGATCGAGCGCGTGATGCAGCAGCAGTACCGCATCGACTCGACGTATCCGGGCGTCACGCCCTACCGCATCAAGTGTGAGACGGACGCCGACAACGACGGCAACTACGAGGCGTGGGAGATCCAGGCCACGACCGACCACCGGCTCGTCATCTCGAACTCGGAAGTCCGTCAGGACGGGACGTACGAGCGCGCTCCGTCCACCTACGCGTGGTCCACGCACAACTACAACGTGGAGACGGGCACGCCGCTCTTCCGCTTCTTTGACAAGGCGGGCAACGAGATCACGAACATGGGCGACGTGCCGTCGCAGGCGATCAAGGTCGTCGTGACCGTCGTGACGATCTACGACGGCAAGCAGTTCTCGGACTCGAGGACCGTCTTGTTCCGCAACTACTGACGGGGTGTGGTGGCGATGTCGGTGCGCATGTCACGAATGCTTCAAGATGATACAGGCGTCGCGATGCTCACGGTCATGGGCGTCATCGCTATCATCACCGTGCTCGCCGTCGGCTCCTACGCCATCGCGAGCCAGTCGCTCCACGAGACGAAGCGCGTGGAGAGCGAGTCGAAGGCGTTCCGCGCGGCGAACTCAGGCCTGGAACGCGTCCTGTCGTCCTTCAGCGAAGAAAGCGTGACGAACGGCACGTTCCCCCTCAGCGGCACGACGCCTGATGGCTCGTACACCGTGACGATCGAGAGCATCGATCCGGGCTACGGCGAATACCGGCTGACTTCGGTCGGCATCGGGGTCGACGGTACGCGCGAGACGGTGTCCCAGCAGTTCTACTTCATGAACCTATGGAAGATGAACTTCGCAGGCACCGGCGATCAGACCCTCATCAGCGGTTCGGGCGGCCTGAAAGGCACGAGCAATATCGTGGGGCCGTTCTACATGAAGGGCAACCTCGCCATCGGCGCGAACATGTCGGTGCTGGAAGGGCCTCTCTTCGTGAAAGGCGGCAGCATCAGCGTGGCGTCGAGCGGGCAGCTGGGGGCGCCGACATATTACATCCGCGTCTTCTGCGACGGCACAGTGCCTCCGAACGACACGAAAGGCGAAGCAGGCGGTGTGTTCGTGAGCCAGGTCTCCCGCTCGGTCCCTGACATCACGCTGCCACAGATCTCCTACGAGCAGCTCCAGGCATGGGCGACCAAGGCGCAGGCCGAATCGATCGACAACATCATGGGGCCGCCGGACCGGTCGCAGGTGACGAACCTCGAGTCGGTCGGTAACGACCCCAACACCTACACGACGATGGAACCGCCGAACTCTGCGACGTGGGCTCGTCAGTATGCGGACACCCGTGCTGCTGGAACGCGAAACGCGAACTACAAGTTCATCGGCAACGCTGACGGCACGATCTCCGCACCCGGTCAGGGCACGACGGCGCTCCACATCGGCGGACGGTCTTTTGGGTCGTGGGGGTCGCTCACGACCACCGGCACGACGCTTCCCGGCGACGGCCACTACACGCTTGCGAACAGCCACGACGACTTCGCGTACGACGATGAGCGCAACATCTTGTACGTCGAAGGAACGGTGTTCGTGGACGGACCGGTGTACTTCGACGAGGACATGTACTACATCGGCAACGGCACCATCGTGGCGAACGGCGACATCACCGTGAACGGCATGCTGAGGCCGTACGGGAGCAACACCCCGGACGCTTCCGGCAACTACAACTGGATCGGCGAGCAGAACAAATGGGCGCTCGGGCTCGCGACGCCTGGCAACCTCACTGTGGCGACGCAGGACAACAACCCGCTGAGCGGGGGCTCGGATCTTGAGCAGGCGCGCAAGGCGTCGCCCACGGTGGCGGGCGCGTTCTACGCGCAAGGCGTCGTCACCTTCCAGCACAACGTCCTGATGCGCGGATCGGTCATCGCCGGGCGTATCGACTCACAGCACCCGAACATGTGCCTGGTCACGAACCCGCTGCTGCCGACCTACCTGCCGCAGTCGCTGCCGGGCGTCGATACCGGGCTTCTGATGCCGGGTCTGTGGACGCGCAGGTGAGCGGCGCTGCGGTTCGCGTATTGACAATGTGTCGACAGTGCGGTTCGATGTATTCGCGTTGAATCACATGGCCGCTCGCTCGTAGGCCTTGATGGAACCACGAGGGGGTACACGCAGCACGCAGCCAGCACCGATCGCAGCTTCGTCGTGGCACTGTTGAAGGAGGGTCGCGTGGTTTCCGTCTCCTTCGGTGGCGGGTCATCCGCCATAGGTCTCGACATCGGGACCGATCACGTGAGGGTCGCTCAGCTTCGCCCTGCGGGGGCGGGCTTCGCCGTGTCCGCGTACGGTCTCGTGGACGTGCCGATGGGGGCGGTCGTGGCCGGCGAGATCGTGGCACCGGAGAACGTGTCCGCGGCCATCAAGGAGCTGTGGCGCCGTTCGGCCGTACGCGGCAAGGACGTGTGCGTCGGCGTGGCGAACCAGAAGGTCGTCGTCCGCCTCATCGACCTTCCGTTCATGGAGCGCGCCGAGCTTGAAGGTGCGATCCAGTATCAAGCGCAGGACTACATCCCCATGGCGGTCGAGGAAAGCATCCTCGACTTCCAGATCCTCGGCGACTACATGACCCCGTCCGACGAGCACATGATGGAAGTGCTGCTCGTCGCCGCGCAGCGCGACATGATCGGCAACGTCGTGGCCGCCGTCGAAGGTGCAGGGCTGAAGCTCACGCAGATCGACGTCACCTCCTTCGCTATCGTGCGTGCGCTGCTCGGCCAAGAGGGCGGCTTCTTCGACGAAGAGGCAGGTGCCACCGGCGTGGTGCACATCGCCTCTGACATCACGAACATCACCGTCGTCGAGCGCGGTATCCCGCGCTTCAACCGCATCTCGTCGCTTGCAGGCGAGCAGTTCACGAATGCGATCGCCAATGCGCTCGGGCTCACCTTCGACGAGGCCGAGGCGCTCAAGATCAAAGTGGGGCTTCCGGACATCACGACCGGCGCGAGCGACGTTCCGCCTGATGTCGATCCGCAGACCGCGCAAGCGGTGCAAGACGCTCTGGAGCGCGAGGTCAACAAGTTCATCGCTGAAGTGCGGCGCTCCTTGGATTACTACCTCACCCAGACATCGCAGGTGCGCTCGATCCAGAAGATCGTGGTCACCGGAAGCGGCGCGAAGCTCAAGAACCTCGTCGGCTACCTGGAGAAGGGACTCCAAGCGAGCGTGGTGCCAGGAGATCCTCTCAGCAGGCTGCAGATTCCGAGCAGCCTGCAGGCGCTGCTCACTGAGGACCGTATGGGGTGCGTCACGGCGGTCGGTCTTGCGATGGGGGGGCTGCAGGCATGATCCGCGTCAACCTGCTGCCACCAGAGATACTCGAGAAGCGAAGAGCGGAGCGGCGTCTGGCGTACATGGTGGCCGCGCTCATCGCCGTGTCGCTCGTGCTTGCTGGCGTCTGGGGCTTCGCGCTCACCAGAGCGAACTCGAAGCAGCGCACGCTCGAAGCGAAGCAGCAGGAACTGCAGCAAGTCACACAGCAGGCCGCGTCGCTCGAGATCTTCGAGGCGCAACAGACCGAGCTGGCGAGGCGCAAGCAGGTCGCTCAGCTCGCCCTCGACGCGCGGCAGGACTGGGCCAAGCTGTTCGACGAGATCTCGCTCGTGCTGCCGTCCGACATGTGGCTGAACGCTCTTGCGGCGGCCAGCGAGTCCAAACTGCAGTTGGACGGCTTTTCTGTGGATGCGACCGACACGCCCGACTACGGCCACAAGACCGTGGCGAAGCTCCTCGTGAGACTCGCAGAGCTCGAGCAGCTCGCTGACGTGTGGCTGACGAACTCGGTGAAGACGGCGGTCGAAGACCGGCCTGCGTTGCAGTTCACCGTCACGGCGTCGATCGTGAAGCCGGCGTCGACCGCGACGGCGACCGTTGGGACCGGGGGCAGGTGATGAGATGAACCGTCTGTCTCCGCAGAACCAGCTCATCATCGGCGCCGTGGTGATCGTCGCGGTCACCGTGGCCTCGGTGTTCCTCGCTATCCTTCCGCAGTTCGACCGCGCGAAGCAGATCGACAGCGAGATCGCGAAGGTCGAGAGCGACATCCAGACGCAGAAGGCGCTCGTGGCACGACGCATGAGCGCGAAGGCGCAAGCAGCCGAGGCGCAGGTCGAGATGCTGCGCATCGCCAACGAGGTTCCGGAATCGCCGGAGCTGCCGTCTGTCATCGTGAACCTGCAAGACGCGGCGAACGCTGCCGGCCTCACGTTCGCGCAGATCATGCCCGGGGAGCCCGCTCCAGCGACGGACGCATCGAACAAGGACCTCGGCTACACGAAGATCCCCATCACCGTGACCGTGCGCGGCGCGTGGGCGGACCACATCGACTATCTCCGTCGGCTCGCGAAGCTCGAGCGCGGAGTCCGGGTGACCGACGCCACGTACAGCTACGTTGCGGAGTCGGACACGGAGCCTGCGTATGTCGAGGGAGTCATCAAGCTCGAGGTGTACACCATGACGATAATCCAGCCTGCTGCCCCGAGCACGACGGGGCAGCCGTCGACGCCGTCGACGCCCCCAGCGGGCGCGACGCCGTCAGGGCAATGACGCAGGAGGCCAACGGTGGCTGACGAGAACATCCAGGCTCCGCAGCAGCCCGGGCAGGCCAAGACAGGCTTCTTCTCGACACCCAACGGGAGGCTCGTGATGATCGTCGGCGCACTCGCGCTGCTGGCGATCGTGCTGGGCGTTGCTGCGGCGGTGGTGCTGAAAGTCGTGCTTCCGCAGCCGGTGGACGAGATCCGCGTGCCGCAACAGCAGCAGAGCAAGCCCGCCACGCAGACCGCCTCCGGTGAACAGCCGTCCGGGCCTGC
Organism: Parvivirga hydrogeniphila; assembly: GCF_023371205.1. Lineage (NCBI taxonomy): Bacteria > Bacillati > Actinomycetota > Coriobacteriia > Anaerosomatales > Anaerosomataceae > Parvivirga > Parvivirga hydrogeniphila. Next base: position 74,102 of record NZ_JAMCCO010000002.1, on the reverse strand, counting down.
TCCTGCCGTCTCGTACGACGAGGTCTTCCGCTTCCGGGACATCTTCGACCCGCTGATCAAGCCGGCGGAAGAGACCTCTGCCGAGCCAGCGCCGAGCGAGACGACGACCGACACCGGCGATGCGACGGAGTACGCGGCGAACACCCTGTACCTCATCAGCATCAGCACGACGGGAGACACTCCGAGCGCTGTCATGGTGTGGGACCGCCAGCAGTACACGCTTCAAGAGGGCGACGCTATCCCGGACTCACCGTGGCAGGTGCTGGACATCCGCACGACCTCGGTCGTCATGCTGTACGGCGACCAGCAGGTCGTCTTGAGCGTCGGGCAAGGCATCCAGAAGTAGCGCCGCACGCACTCGACACGCACGAAGCAGTCCCGGGTGCCCCGCCCGGTACCAGGACCCCGTGAGCGCCGCGCACCTGCGGCGCTTCACGTTTCCGGTAGAATCGTGGCAAGGAGGGCGTGATGCGCTACACAACGGCAGGAGAGTCGCACGGCAGAGCGCTCGTCGCGATCGTGAGCGACGTTCCCGCCGGCGTGCCAGTCGACGCGGCCGCCATCGACCGGGACCTGGCACGGCGGCAGCGTGGATACGGGCGCGGCGGCCGCATGGCCATCGAGCGCGACCAGGTGCAAGTCCTTTCCGGCGTCCGGTTCGGCGCGACCATCGGCTCGCCCGTGGCGCTCGTCATCGCGAACCGAGACTGGGACCAGTGGCTGGACGTGATGGCGGTCTCCGGCGAGCCCGTCGATCGCGCTCGCGTGACTGCACCACGGCCGGGTCACGCGGACCTGCCAGGGGTGTTGCGGAATGCTACGCACGACGTGCGCGACATCCTCGAGCGCGCGAGCGCGCGGGAGACTGCGGCGCGGGTCGCGGCCGGGGCGGTCGCGAAGGCGCTGCTGTCGCAGCTCGGGGTGCGGGTGCTCTCGTTCGTGACGCGGATCGGCGAGGTCGCGCTGCCGAACGAGCCGGATCCTCGCACGATCGATTCAGATTCCATCGACGCGTCAGACGTCCGCTGCCCGGACGAGCGCGTCTCTCAAGCGATGCGCGCTGCGATCGACGCCGCGAGAGCCGATGGCGAGAGTCTCGGAGGCGTGTTCGTGGTCGCTGCGCTCGGCGTCGTGCCAGGGCTCGGCGGCTACGCGGAGGCAGGCCAGCGTCTCGATGCGCGGATCGGTGCCGCGATGCTGTCGATCCCGGCGATAAAAGGGGTCGAGATCGGCGACGGGTTCGCGGCCGCGGCCCGGCCTGGCTCGCAGGTGCACGACCCGATCCTGTACCGGAAAGGCGAAGGCATCGTGCGGCCCACCAACCACGCTGGCGGCATCGAGGGCGGCATGACCAACGGCGAGCCGGTGGTCGTCCGAGCGGCGATGAAGCCCATCCCGACGCTCATGCGTCCGCTGCCGAGCGTGGACCTTGCGACGCTCGAGCCCGTCGACGCCGCGAAAGAGCGTTCGGACGTCTGCGCAGTGCCTGCTGCAGCCGTGGTCGCCGAAGCGGAGCTCGCGCTGGTGCTCGCAACCGCGTACCAGGAGGCCTTCGGCGGCAGGTGCCTCTCCGACATGTTGGACGCGCTGGAGCGATACAAAGCGAGGCTTGTGCGATGAGCCACGTGTTCCTCACCGGATTCATGGGGTCGGGCAAGTCCACGGTCGGCCGTATCGTGGCCGAGCGGCTGGGGCTGCCGTTCGTGGATCTGGACGAGGAGATCGAGCGTCGTGCTGGACGGAGCGTGAGCGAGATCTTCCGTGGCGATGGGGAAGAGGCGTTCCGCGAAGCCGAGCACGCAGCGCTCCTGGACGCCGTGCGAGGACTCGGTTCAGTGGTCGCGTGCGGCGGTGGCGTCGTGCTTCGGAACGAGAACCGGCGCCTGCTCAAAGAGCACGGCACGGTCGTGTACCTGGCGGTGTCGGCCGACGAGGCGCTCGCCCGCATCGGCGATGCGTCGGACCGGCCGCTCCTCGCAGGCGATGCGCGGGCGATCGCGCCGCGCATCCTCGACGCCCGCCTGTCGCTGTACCGCGCGACTGCGGACCTCACAGTGGACACCACGGGGCGTGCCCCGAGCGAGGTGGCCGATGAGGTGGTGCGCCTGCTGCAGGGCCAAGCGTTCGCCGTGGTGCAGGTGCGCACCGAGCCGCAATACGAGGTCGTCGTGGGCCATGGGGCCGTCCAGCGGCTTCCAGAGATTGCTGCCGCGGCCGCGCCGAGCGGAACGGTCGCGTTGGTCACCGACGAGACGGTGGTTTCGCTCCACGGCGATGCGGTTCGAAGCGCGCTCGAGAGCGCCGGGCTTTCGGTGGCGGTGCTTGCCGTTCCTCCTAAGGAGCGCTCGAAGTCGTGGGAGACCGCCGGAGCGCTCCTCGAGCGGCTGGCGTCGTTGGGTCTGGACAGGAAGAGCGCGGTCGTGGCGCTCGGAGGCGGCGTGATCGGCGACCTGGCGGGATTCGCGGCCTCGGTGTACATGCGCGGGGTTCCCGTCGTGCATGTGCCGACGACGCTGCTCGCGCAGGTCGACAGCTCGATCGGCGGGAAGACGGGCGTCGACCTCGCGACCGGCAAGAACCTCGCCGGCACCTTCTGGCAGCCGTTCTCGGTGCTTACCGACCAGGACTTCTTGCACACGCTTCCTGACGCCGAGTGGCAGAACGGCTGGGCAGAAGCCGTGAAGACGGCGCTGCTCGCGGGCGGTCCGTTCTGGGAGAGGGTCGAGCGCGACGCGGCGCACCTGGCGGCGCGTGACGATGCGGCCGTCTCGTGGGCCGTCGAGTCCTGTGTGCGGTTCAAGGCCGATGTGGTGTCGCGCGACGCGCGGGAGTCGGCGGGGATCCGGGAGTGTCTCAACCTCGGGCACACGCTCGGGCACGCCATCGAGCGCGAAGCGGGGTACGGTGTGGTGCCGCACGGCGTGGCGGTCGCGGAAGGGCTGCGCTTCGCTGCGAGGCTGAGCGTCGCGCTGTGCGGCGCGAGCGCAGACCTGCCCGACCGGATCGACGCCACCCTCGATGCGCTCGGCGTGGCACGAGCGCCGCGCGAGGGCATGACGGTCGACGGGCTCATGCGGGCCATGCGAACCGATAAGAAGGCCATCGGCGGGACGATCCGCTTCGTCCTGCTCACGGCACCTGGAGCGTGGGTGACGGAGGCCGTGCCTGAGGCGGCGCTCGCCGAAGCGCTCGGTCAGCTGCTAGACGAAGGAGGTGCGCCGGCATGAGACGCGTCATGGTGCTGAACGGCCCGAACCTCAACCTGCTCGGCACACGCGAGCCGGAGGTATACGGGCGCACGACGCTCGCCGAGATCGAAGGAGAGCTCGTGCGGCTGGGCGAGGAGCTCGGCGTGCAGGTGTCGTTCGTGCAGTCGAACCACGAAGGGGAGCTCGTCGACGCGATCCATCGTGCTGCGGACGACGCGGACGGCATCGTCATCAACCCAGGAGCGTACACGCACTACTCGTACGCGATCCGTGACGCGCTGCTCGCGGTCGACGTGCCCGCGGTGGAGGTGCATCTGAGCAACATCCACGCCCGCGAGGACTTCCGGGCCACGAGCGTCACGGCGCCTGCCTGCGTGGGCGTCATCGCGGGCTTCGGTCCGCGGTCGTACGCGCTCGGGCTTCGTGCGGTGCTGGACGCGATGGAGGAGGCGGCATCGTGAGGGCGGAGCACCGGCTCGCCGCGATCAGGAGGGCCCTCGCAGACGAAGGCGTCCCGGCGATGCTCGTCACGGCCGTGTCGAACATGCGCTACCTCACCGGCTTCGACGGCGTGTTCGACGACGGGATCAATGCCGCGTGCCTGGTCACGAGCGAGCACGCCCGCTTCTACACCGACGCGCGCTACTCCGAGGCGGCGCAGGCGGCTGCGGGCGGCACGCCGTGGACGGTGCGGCAGACCTCCGGCTCGATGTACATCGACATCTGCCGGGAGCTGCAAGCAGAGGGCGTGACCGAGATCGCGATCGAAAGCTCGGTCCCGTACGGGCGCTTCAAGTTCATCTCCGAGCAGTTCGTCGGGTCGGTCAGGGTCACCGACGGGCTCATCGAGAAGATCCGGCAGGTCAAGGAGGCCGCCGAGATCGAACGCATCCAGGAGGCGGCGCGGCTCACCGACGCAGCGTTCGAGCACGTGCTCGGATTCATCCGGCCCGGGCTCACCGAGCTGGAGGTGGCTCTCGAGCTGGAGATCTGGATGCGTGCGAACGGCTCGGAAGGAGTGGCGTTCGCGCCGATCGTCGCAAGCGGGCCGAACTCGTCGCGGCCTCACGCGACGGTGACCGGTCGGACCATCGAGCGCGGAGACTTCGTGAAGATGGACTTCGGGGCGTGCGTGGGCGGCTACCGTGCGGACATGACGCGCACGGTCGTCGTCGGTGTGCCGAGCGAGCGCCAGCGAGAGGTCTACGCCGCCGTGCTCGAAGCGAACGAGGCGGGGCTTGCCGCGGTCAGGGGCGGCGCGGCGGCGCGCGACGTGGACGCCGCGGCGCGAAACGTCCTTGCGGCGCGCGGGTTGGGCGATGCGTTCACGCACGGCGTCGGCCACGGTGTGGGGCTCGACATCCACGAGCTCCCGACGTTGAATGCGCAGAGCCGCGACGTGCTGCGCACCGGTTCGGTGGTCACCGTCGAGCCCGGCGTGTACCTGGAAGGGACGTTCGGTGTTAGAATCGAGGACTTGGTGGTCGTCGAGGAAGCGGGATGCCGCGTCCTGACGCGATCTCCGAAGGAACTGATCCAGCTGGACTGAGGAAGGGCGCGGTCACGATGGCTGTCAGCACCAACAACTTCAAGAACGGCATGTGCATCATGTACGACGGCAAGATGTGGATCATCGTCGAGTTCCAGCACGTCAAGCCGGGCAAGGGCGGTGCGTTCGTGCGCACGAAGCTCAAGGAGCTGAAGACCGGTCGCGTGGTGGACGTCACGTTCCGCGCAGGCGAGAAGGTGGACGACGTGCGCGTCGAGACGAGGAAGCTGCAGTACCTCTACTCGGACGGCAGTGCGTACCACTTCATGGACACCGACACCTACGAGCAGTTCGAGCTTGCGGCGGACTTCGTAGGAGAGGCCGCCAAGTGGCTGAAGGAGAACGACGAGGCCGAGGTGCTCATCGCTGACGGCCAGATGATCGGCGTGGAGCCGCCGATGTTCGTCGAGCTTGCAGTCGTCGAGACCGAGCCCGGCTTCAAGGGAGACACGGTGCAGGGCGGCAGCAAGCCTGCGACGCTCGAGACCGGTGCGGTCGTCCAGGTGCCGATGTTCGTCAACACCGGCGATGTCATCAAGGTCGACACGCGGGACGGGCGGTACGTGACACGCGTCTGACGGCGTGCGTGCGCTCAAGCGGACGCAGGACGGGAAGCGCAGATGCCGCTTCCCGTCCTGTATACTAGTGCGACCATGGCCGGCCGACCGTTCGGCGCCGGTCGCGGCGGAAGGGACGGTGGGATGAGCCACATCCACATCACGGACACCACCTTGCGCGACGCGCACCAGTCGCTGTGGGCGACGAGGATGGCGCTCGCCGACATGCTCCCGATCCTTCCGAAGATGGACGCGGTGGGGTACTGGTCCTTGGAGGTCTGGGGCGGCGCCACCTTCGATGCCGCGCTCAGGTTCTTGGACGAGAACCCCTGGGAGCGGCTGCGCATCATCCGCCAGCACGCGCCCAAGACGCCGCTCCAGATGCTGCTCCGGGGCCAGAACCTCGTCGGCTATCGGCACTACTCCGACGAGATCTGCCGCCGGTTCGTGTTCGCTGCCAAGCGCAACGGCATCGACGTCTTCCGCATCTTCGACGCGCTCAACGATATCCGCAACGTCCAGGTGACCGCGGAGGCCGTCAAGGAGTGCGGCGGCCACTTCGAGGGCGCCATCAGCTACACGGTCTCGCCAGTGCACACCCTCGACGCGTACGTGGAGTACGCGCACAAGCTCAAGGAGCTCGGTGCCGACACGATCTGCATCAAGGACATGGCGGGCATGCTCACGCCGTTCCGCACCGAGCGGATGGTGCGGGTGCTCAAGCAAGAGGTCGGGCTGCCGGTCCACGTGCACTGCCACTACATCGGCGGCATGGCGCCCATGAACTACCTCAAGGCCGCAGAAGCGGGCGCGGAGATCATCGATACCGCGGTGGTCGCGCTCGCGTTCGGCAACAGCCAGCCGGCCGTCGAGATGATCGTGGCTGCCCTCAAGGAGTCCCCATACGACACCGGCCTCGACCTCGATCTGCTCTTTGAGATCGCCGAGTACTGGGAGCACGTGCGCGAGGGGAAGAAGCTCAAGCGCGGCGTCACCTCGCTCATGCACATGGAGGTCTTCAGCCATCAGGTCCCCGGCGGCATGCTCTCGAACCTCGTGAGCCAACTCGAGCTCCAGAAGGCTGGCGACCGTCTGCCCGACGTGCTCCGGGAGATACCGCGGGTTCGCGCTGAAGTCGGCTATCCACCGCTCGTGACGCCGATGTCGCAGATCGTGGGCACGCAAGCGGTCATCAACGTGCTCACGGGACGCCGTTGGTCCGTGGTTCCGCAGGAGATGAAGGACTACATCCGCGGCCTGTACGGCAAGGCCCCAGGGCCGATGGACGAGGACGTCGTCAAGCGGGTGCTCGGCAACGAGAAGCCGCTGCCGCCGGACGTGCGGCCAGGAAGCCTCGTCACCACCACCTACGATGAGGTGGCCGAGGAGATCGGCGACCTTGCCCGCAGCGAAGAGGACGTGCTCATGTACGCGCTCTTCCCGAACGAGGCGCGGACGTATCTGCAGAAGCACCGCGAGGGCGTTGAGCGTGCGGTGTTCCTCACAGGTGAGGAGATCCGGACTGTCAAGGAGGACGACGCCGTGGACGTGAACCAGATCCGTGAGCTCGTGAAGATGGTCGAGGAGTCGGGCGTCACGGAGATCGTGGTCGAGGAAGGCGACACCCGCATCGTCGTGCGGAAGGGCGGCGTTGCGAGCGAGCCGGCAGCGCCGCACGGCCGGACGGCGGCCGCCGTCGAGCAGGGGACGCCAGCCTCACCCGAGTCCTCGCAGGTGCTCGATGTGGCAGACCAGCCGAGCGAGGCGCCAGCGACCTGGAAGGCCGTGACCGCCCCGATGGTCGGCACCTTCTATGAGGCGCCGTCGCCGGGGGCTGATCCGTTCGTGAAGGTCGGAGACCGCGTCGAGGAAGGCCAGACCCTCTGCATACTCGAGGCGATGAAGCTCATGAACGAGATCGCGGCCGAGGAGCCGGGCATCATCCGACAGGTGTGCGTCACCAATGGGCAGCCGGTCGAGTACGGCACGGTGCTGTTCTACTACGAGCCACTGGCGTGAGCATGTTCAAGAAGGTCCTCATCGCGAACCGAGGCGAAGTCGCGCTGCGCATCATCCGCGCCTGCCGCGAGATGGGCATCGCCACCGTCGCCGTGTACTCGGAGGCCGACCGCGAGTGCCTGCACACAAAGATGGCCGACGAGGCGGTCTGCATCGGCCCGGCCCCGTCGTCACAGAGCTATCTTTCGATGCCATCGATCGTCTCAGCGGCGCTCATCACGGGTGCCGAGGCCGTGCACCCCGGGTACGGCTTCCTTGCCGAGAAGGCCGCGTTCGCCCGGGCGGTCCAAGACTCGGGGCTGACCTTCATCGGCCCATCGCCTGAGGCCATCGAGAAGATGGGCGACAAGGCCGTGGCGCGCGCCACCATGATAGCCGCAGGCGTCCCGGTCGTGCCCGGCAGCGATGGCGTCGTCGAGGACGTGAACGAGGCGCTGACGTTCGCATCGGAGGTCGGCTACCCCGTGCTCGTCAAGGCCGCTGCCGGCGGAGGCGGCAAGGGCATGCGCGTCGCCAACGATCCTGGCGAGCTGGAGCGCAACTTCACCGCTGCGAGGACCGAGGCCGCAGCGGCGTTCGGCGACGATTCCGTGTACCTGGAGAAGTACCTCACGCGCCCGCGCCACGTGGAGATCCAAGTCCTCGCCGACACGCACGGCAACGCGGTGCATCTGTTCGAGCGCGACTGCTCGGTGCAACGGCGTCACCAGAAGTTGATCGAGGAGGCGCCGAGCCCGGCGCTCACTCCCGAGATTCGCGCCGCGATGGGCGAGGCGGCTATCAAGGCCGTCAGGGCCGTCGGCTACGTGAACGCGGGCACGGTCGAGTTCCTGCTGGATGCCGACGGGCGGTTCTACTTCATGGAGATGAACACGAGGGTGCAAGTCGAGCACCCCGTGACCGAGCAGGTCACCGGCGTCGACATCATCAAGGAGCAGATCCGCATCGCCGCGGGCGAGCCGATGAAGCATCGCGCCCAGAGCGACGTGCGCCTGACCGGGCACGCCATCGAGTTCCGCATCAACGCCGAGGATCCGCTGCACGCCTTCCGGCCGCACCCTGGCCGCATCGACGTCTTCGGACCGCCAGGCGGGTTCGGGGTGCGGTTCGACTCGCACGTGTACTCCGGCTACCACGTGCCGCCGCACTACGATTCGCTGCTCGCCAAGCTCGTGGTGTGGGGCGAGACGCGCGAAGAGGCCATCGCGCGAGCACGGCGCGCGCTGGACGAGTTCATCATCGTGGGCATCCCGACGACGATCCCCTTCCACCAGTTCGTGGTCGAGGAACCGCACTTCGTGCGCGGCGAGGTCTATACTGACTACGTCGAGAAGCACGTGCCGCACGGAGCGCTGGAGGCGTTCGTGCGGGGCCATGACAGGGAGGCAAGCGATGGGTGAGGAGATCCTGCTCGAGGGGCTCGGCGTCGCCCCCTCCGTGCTCGAAACCATCGCGACGCTGGCGGCGGAAAGCGTCGAGGGCGTCGAGGCCGTCTCGGCGCGGCCGGTTGCCGGGCTGGTGGGGAAGCCGTCGTCTCGTGGCGTGACGGTCGAGACGGACGCCGACGGGACACTTGCGGTGGACGTGCACGTCGTCGTGCGGTACGGCAAGCCGCTTCGGCAGGTCGCCGAAGACGTGAAGTTCTCCATCGCTGATGCGATGCGTGCGCAGACCGGGCAGGAGGTCGGCTCGGTCGACGTGTTCATCGACAGCATCGTGTTCCCAGAGCAGTGAAGCTGGCCCTGCGGTGATGGTGATGCTCGAGCGGACCCGCGCGAGGCGGCAAGCGTTGCAGATGCTCTACCAGCGGGAGATCACGGGCGATCCGATCGCGCGCATCCTCGCTGAGCGCAGCTACGCGCTCGAGGACGGAGAGCCGACCGAGTACTGCCAGCAGATCGTGCAAGGCGTCGAAGCCAACCAGGAGATGATCGACGCGGAGATCGAGAAGACCTCCGAGCACTGGACGCTCTCACGGATGCCGCTCGTGGACCGCAACATCTTGCGGATTGCCGTCTACGAGATCATCTTCGAGGACGACGTGCCCAACTCCGTGGCGATCAACGAGGCGGTGGAGCTCGGCAAGGTCTTCGGCGGCGAGGACTCCTCGAAGTTCATCAACGGTGTGCTTGGACGGATAGCAGAGAAGCACGAAGCGGTCGAGACCAAGGCGACGGAGGACGCAGGTGAGTGACGAGCGGTACACGTTCGAGCAGGCCAGGGCGAGGCTCGAAGAGATCGCATCGCTCGTGCGCAAGAAGGACACCTCACTCGAGCGGAGCCTCGAGCTGCTGGAAGAAAGCGTACGGCTCGCGAACGTCTGCACCGAGCTCGTCGACCGCACGGACGTGGGTGCGACGGCGGCTGCTCCGCCAGACGAGTCAGAAGGCGGGCCGGAGCACGGCGAGGGCGAACCGGCGGCCGCCGAGGAGGGCGGCGCGTGACGGGACGGTGACCGGGCGGGCGAGGACGGCAGCGCGAGTGCTACCATCCAGACGTCCATCGGGCGGACCCGCCGTTCTTGGGAGATGACAGTCCGTGTGCGCTGAGCGCATCCTCGATACGATAGATTCGCCAGCCGATCTCAAGGGGCTTTCGCGCGAGCAGCTCGAGGCGCTCGCGGCCGAGATCCGGGAGACGCTCATCCACACCGTCTCCAAGACCGGGGGGCACCTCGCTCCGAACCTGGGCGTGGTGGAGCTCACGCTCGGGCTCCATCGGGCCCTCCACTGCCCGAAGGACAAGATCGTCTGGGACGTCGGCCATCAAGCGTACGTCCACAAACTGCTGACGGGCCGGCGGGAGCGATTCGACACGCTGCGCACCTACGGAGGCGTCTGCGGCTTCCCGAAGCGCTCCGAGAGCCCGTACGACGTCCACGACACCGGACACGCGTCCACCTCGGTGTCGGTCGCGCTCGGACTCGCGTGCGCGAGGGACCGCGCGGGCACCGACGAGACGATCGTCGCGGTGATCGGCGACGGCTCGCTCACGGGCGGTATGGCGTTCGAGGCGCTCAACCACCTCGGCCACCTGCAGACGCGGATGATCGTCGTGTTGAACGACAACGAGATGTCGATCTCTCGCAACGTGGGAGCCTTGGCGAGCTACCTGGGCCGGGTGCGGCTCGACCGCCGGTACCGCCGTCTGCGCGATGACGTGGAGTCTGCGCTCGCACGCAGCAAGATCGGAGCGGCGATGGTGGCCGCGGGCGAGGCGGCGAAGGAGTCGTTCAAGCAGCTGTTGGTGCCGGGCATGCTCTTCGAGGAGCTCGGCATCAAGTACGTCGGTCCCATCGACGGCCACGACATCGGACAGGTCGAGAGCGCGGTGGCCGCGGCACGAGACGTCGACGGCCCGGTGCTCATCCACGCGGTGACGCGCAAGGGCAAGGGCTACGTGCACGCGGAGGACCGTCCCGACGCGTTCCACGGCATCAGCCCGTTCTCGGTGGAGAGCGGCAAGGTCGATGGAAGCGGCGGTTCGCGCTCGTACACCGAGGTCTTCGGCCGAGCGCTCGTGTCGGAGGCCGAGCGCGACGAGCGCATCGTGGCCATCACGGCGGCGATGCCGTCGGGCACCGGTCTGTCGTACTTCGCTGAGCGGTTCCCTGAGCGGTTCTTCGACGTGGGTATCGCCGAAGAGCACGCCGTGGGCCTCGCATCGGGCCTCGCGTCCGGTGGGCTGCTACCGGTGGTAGCGATCTACTCGACGTTCCTCCAGCGCGCGTACGACCAGCTCATCATGGACGTCGCGCTGCAGGGGCTTCACGTGGTGTTCGCGCTCGACCGAGCGGGCCTGGTCGGCGAAGACGGGCCGACGCACCATGGCGTGTTCGACCTGACGTACCTGCGCTCGATCCCTGGCATGAGCATCATGGCGCCGGCCGACGAGGCCGAGCTGGTGCACATGCTGCACACCGCGCTCGTGGCGGGCGGGCCGGTCGCGATCCGGTATCCGCGAGGCGCAGGCGCAGGCGTCGAGCTGCCCAAGACGCCGGTGGTCTTCGAGGCCGGGCGCTCGGAGGTGCGGCGGACGGGCTCGGACGTGGCGCTCATCGCCATCGGACGCATGGTTTCCGTCGCGGAGCAGGCCGCCGATCTGCTCGCCGCAGAGGGCGTGGACGCGACGGTCGTCAACGCTCGCTGGGTGAAGCCCCTCGACCTCGAGATGATCTCCGAGGTGGCCCGCGGGCATCGTCTGGTCGTGACCGTCGAGGAGAACACGGGGTGCGGCGGTTTCGGCGCTGCGGTGCTCGAGGCGCTTTCCGATCTTGCGATCGACGTGCCGGTGCTCCGTCTTGCTGCTCCGGACTGTTTCGTCACGCACGGCGCCACGGAGCTGCTGCTGCACGAGATCGGTCTCGATGCCGAAGGTGTCAGAGGGGCGGTGCTCGGGCGGCTCATGGACCTCCCGGGCCGGGCGAACGAGAGGCGCTCCAGTGCGGGGAACCCGGCTCGACGTCGCGCTCGTTGAGCGAGGGCTGTTCCCGACGCGGGAACAAGCGCGCGCTGCGATCCTCGCTGGCGAGGTACGGGTAGACGGCGTCGTCGCGCTGAAGCCCGGGCAGCCGGTGTCGCCGGCTGCGACGCTTCAGGCGGCGCCTCGCGAACGCTACGTGTCGCGGGGAGGTCGCAAGCTCGAAGGGGCGCTCGAGGCGTTCGGGATCGACGTGCGCGGGCTTCGGGCCATCGACGTCGGCGCATCAACGGGCGGCTTCACGGACTGCCTCCTCAAGCACGGGGCCGCTTCGGTGGTGGCGCTCGACGTCGGGTACGGGCAGCTCGCGTGGAGCCTGAGGACCGACGAGCGCGTGACGGTCATCGAGCGCACGAACGTGCGGACCGCCGATCCGCTCCGGCTCGGCGCGCCGTTCGATCTCGTGGTGTGCGACGTTTCGTTCATCTCGCTCACGACCGTGCTCCCTCGCCTCATCGAGCTTGCGGGAGCGAACGGGCAGGTCCTCGCGCTCGTTAAGCCGCAGTTCGAGGTCGGGAAAGGCCGGCTCGGTAAGAAGGGCGTTGTGCGGGACCCCGATCTGCACCGGGAGGTGCTCGAACGCGTCGTGGCCGCTGTCACAGAAACGGGGTGGGTCGTGCGCGGCGTGACCTTCTCGCCGCTCAAAGGGCCCGAAGGTAACGTAGAATTCTGGGTGTGGGCGGCCGCGGACGGCGAGCCGACAGACGTGCGGCCGACAGACGTCGTGGCGGAGGCGCATCGCCGGTTAGGGGAGTGACGTGAGGGTACTGCTGGTTCCGAATGCGGCGAACCCGCGCTCGATAGAGGCGACGCGCACGGCCGCAGCGTGGCTTGCCGCGCGCGGCATCGAGGTGGTGCTCGAAGCGCACGATGCCGAGGCGTGCGGGCTTCCCGAGCACGGCGTCCCGCGCTCAGACGCGCGCCAAGCAGACCTCGCCGTGGCGCTTGGCGGCGACGGCACGATGCTCAAGGCCGTGCACACGATCGGATCTCCAGACGTACCACTGCTGGGGGTGAACCTGGGGCGGCTCGGGTTCTTGTCCGGTGCGGAGTCCGAGCACCTGGAGCAGGCGCTCGAGGCGGCGCTCGCAGGCGAGGCGCGCGTCGAACGGCGCGGCGTGCTCGAGGCATCCGTCGTCGTCGGAGGGCGCGAGGCCGGCACCTTCCACGCGCTGAACGAGGTCTTCGTGGGCCGGAGCGGCGTCTCGCGGGCCGTCGAGCTCGAGGTGGCCGCCAACGGCGTCGTTCTGTGGCGGTTCGTGTGCGACGGGGTGGTGCTCGCGACGCCGACGGGGTCGACGGCCTACGCGCTATCTGCGGGCGGACCGATCGTCTCGCCCGAAGTACGAGGCATGCTCATCGTTCCGGTGGCAGCGCACGCCCTGTCGGTGCGGCCGGTCGTGGTCGGCCCGAGCGACGTGGTCGAGGTCTCGTGCCCGAACCCTGCGCGCGCGGGCGCGTGCGTGACGGTCGACGGCGACGAGATCCCGTGCAGGCGCGCGCTCGAGCGCGTGACGGTCACGGCGGGCTCGCGCGAGGCGGCGCTGCTCAAGATCGACGGCGAGGACTTCTATCGGGTGCTTGCCACCAAACTGCTGGAGCGCTGAGATGCTGCTCGAGCTTCACGTCAAAGACCTGGCGCTCGTCGAGGAGGTCTGGCTGGAGTTCGGACCGGGCCTGACGGCGCTCACCGGCGAAACGGGTGCCGGCAAGACGGTGCTCGTGGGCGCGCTCAAGCTCTTGCTGGGAGAGCGGGCAGACGCAACGGCGGTCCGGGAGGGAGCGTCAGAAGCGCTCGTCGAAGGCAGGTTCCTCGTCGGGTCCGAAGAGCACGTCGTGAAACGGCGCATCGGCCGTGACGGCCGGTCGCGCTGCCTGGTCGACGGCGAGATGGCCACGGTCGGCGCGCTCGCCGAGCTCCTCGGGGACGTCGTCGATCTCCACGGCCAGCACGAGCACCAGTCGCTGATTTCGCCTGCCCGGCACGCCGCGTTCTTGGACCGCTACCTGGGGGAGGCGGCTGAGGAGGCGCTCGCTGCGTATCGGCGCGCATTCGACGAGAGGCGCGATGCCGAGCGCGCGCTCGAAGAGCTCCGGAGTGCCGCAGCCGAACGCGAGTCTCGCGTGGAGCAGCTGCGCTCCGTGCTCGACGAGGTGGCGGCGCTCGATCCCCGACCCGGCGAGGACGCGGAGATCGAAGAGCGGCTGGCGCGGCTCCGGCACGCGGACCGGCTCGCGACGGCGGCCGAAGAGGCGTGGAGCGCGCTCAAGTCCGATGGGGCCGCGCTCGACCTGCTCGGCACGGCGGAGCACGCGCTCGCGTCGGCCGCGCAGCTCGACCCGTCGCTCGCCGCGCTCCTGGACGAGGTGCGCACGATTTCCGAGCGCGTGAACGACATCGGCCTCGAACTCAAGTCGTACGAGGCGGCGCTCGAGCACGATCCTGCTGCGCTCGAGAGGCTGGAAGAGCGGCACGCGGCGTTGCGGCAGCTCGCGCGCAGGCACGGCGGCACGCTCGAGGCGGCGCTTCAGGCCGCTGCCCATGCTCGGGCCGAGCTTGACCGCCTCGAGTCGGTGGAAGACAGCCTGGATGCGGCGGCGCGGCGCCTTACGGCCGCGGTGCGAGGGCTCGAAGACGCCGGGGGCGGGCTCAGCGCGCTGCGCCGTGAGGGCGCGACGCGGTTCGCAGAGGCGCTGCGCGAGGCGGCTGCGGACCTCGCCCTGCCGAAGGCCGTTTTCGATGTCGCGTTCGAGGACCTGCCGTTCGAGCGCTGGACGCGCGAAGGGCCTCACCGCCTGGAGTTCCTGTTCGCTTCATCAGGCGCGGAGCGGCCGCGACCGTTGGCGAAGATCGCGTCCGGCGGCGAGATGTCGCGCGTCATGCTTGCGCTCAAGAGCGTCCTGGGAGCGGCCGACCGCACGCCGGTGCTCGTGTTCGATGAGGTCGACGCCGGCATCGGCGGTGCGACCGCCTTGGCCGTCGGCCGCCGCCTGAAGGCGCTTGCGGCCTCGCACCAGGTGCTGGTCGTGACGCACCTTGCGCAGGTGGCGGCCTATGCGGACCGCCACGTCGTGGTGGAGAAGCGCCACGGCGGCGACGGGCGCGCGGTGACGAGCGCGACCGAGGTCGACGGCGAGGCCCGCGTCGCCGAGATCGCCCGGATGCTTTCTGGTGCGACGAGCGCTGTGAGCCTCGAGCACGCGAAGGAGCTGCTCGCGTCTGCTCTGGTGTGAGGACGGCGCTCCCTTCGGACTCCTGGGGCGTCTGGTAGACTTGGTCGTCGTCGTGTGAAAGGCAAGCATGCGCATCGTCGGCACAGCACGGCTCGGGCGCCGCACGAAAGACCTCGTCAAACGTCTCGGCCGGAGCGACATCGCGATCGTCGACCACGTCGACATGGATCGCGTGAGCGCCGAGGCGCTGCTGGAGACCGGCGTCGAGGCCGTCGTCAACGCGTCTTCATCGATCTCGGGCGCGTACCCGAACCTCGGCCCGCTCGTCCTCGTGCGTGGTGGCGTTCGGCTGATCGACGCAGTCGGCCAGGACATCTTCGCGCGCCTGTCCGACGGAGACCAGATCGAGATCGTCGGCGGGGACATCGTCAAAGACGGGGAGGTCGTCGCGAGCGGCACTCCGCTTTCGGTGGACGCAGTCGAGCGTGCGATGGAGGCCGCCAAAGAGGGGCTCGACCAGCAGCTGGAGCAGTTCGCTCGCAACACCATCGAGCACATGCTGAAGGAGCGCGCGCTGCTCACCGAAGGCGTCTCGGTGCCGAACGTGAAGACGCAGATCGCAGGCAAAGACGTCCTGGTCGTCGTGCGCGGTTACGACTACAAGGAAGACCTCCGGGCGCTCGTTCCGTACATCCGCGAAGTCCGTCCGGTGCTCATCGGCGTCGACGGCGGTGCGGACGCACTGCTCGAACTCGGGTTCACGCCAGACCTTATCGTCGGGGACATGGACTCGGTGAGCGACGACGCCCTCCGAAGCGGTGCCGAGCTCGTCGTGCACGCGTATCCAGACGGGCGCTGCCCCGGGCGCGCGCGGGTGCAGGCGCTCGGGCTTGCGGCCGTCGAGTGGGCGACGCCGGGCACGAGCGAGGACCTCGCGCTTCTGCTCGCGTACGAGTCCGGCGCGGAGCTGATCGTAGCGGTGGGAACGCACACGAACCTCATCGAGCAGCTCGACAAGGGACGCAAAGGCGCAGCGTCCACCTTCCTCGTGCGCTTGAAGGTCGGTTCGAAGCTCGTTGACGCCAAAGGCGTGAGCCGTCTGTACAAGGCGTCTGTCGGCGCTGGCGAGATGGTCGCCCTTGCGCTTGCCGCGATCGGCGTCATCGCGGGACTCCTGCTGATATCGCCGGCGGCGCGCGCGCTCGTGAGGCTCGCGATCCTCGGGGTCCGCGCCGCGCTCGGTATCTGACGATTCGTGAGGAGCAGCCGATGTACAATCTTCGATACCACGTCGCCTCGCTCGTGGCGGTCTTCCTGGCGCTCACGGTCGGCCTCGTGCTGGGCGGTGTCGTCGCTGAGCGAAGCTCCGTCACGGGCCGCGTGGAGTCGCTCGTCGAGCAGCTCAAGACGCGGTTCGACGCGCTGCAGCAGGAGAACACGGACCTGAAGCGCTCGCTCGAGGCGGAGCAAGCGTTCGGACGCGCCGCGGCGCGTGCGCTCACGCGAGGCGCGCTGGACGGCCGACGCGTGCTCATCGTGACGAACGCCGGGCGAGCGGACGGTCTCGATGCTGCGCGCGCCGCAGTGGAACAATCAGGCGGCGAAGTCGCGGTCTTGATGTTCGAGAAGCCGCGCGCCGGTCTGGATGCAGCGGTGCCGCCGGACCTTGGAAGCGGGATCGCGCCGGGACCTGAGGCGTACCAGGCCATCGCGAGAGCGCTCGCTGCGGAGCTCACGACGACAGCTGCGCGCCCGACGCTCGACGCGCTCGACAAGTCTGGAGCGCTGTCTGCACGGCGGATGGAAGACCCCGTCGATGCGTGCGTGGTGCTCGCGTCGGCGGAGGAGGGCCCTGACGAGTTCGGCATCGCGCTCGGGGCGGCGCTGAAGGCGCTCGGGGTGCCGTGCGTCGGCGCGGAGTCTACGAGCAGGGACACCGGCGTGGCGGCCGCGGCGGCGCAAGCGGGGCTGTCCGCCGTCGACGACATCGACGAGCCGGCCGGCACCTGCTCGCTGGTGTGGTGCCTCTCAGGCCGTGCAGAGGGCTGGTTCGGCTCGAAGAAGGGCGCGAAGGAGCCGTTCCCGGAGTTCTAGCCGTGCTGTCTCGCCCGGCGCCGGGCCGCAGCTGAAAGCGCAAGCGCGAGCAGCGTCCGGGCGACGTGGAGGAGCTGTCGGCCTCGGTGCGCGAAACCGGCGAGGTCGCGACCGGTAGCGCGGTGAGCCATGTCCACGGGGACCTCTGCGATCCGCATGCCGGCCCACGCCGCGCGGACGGTCATCGCCACCTCCACGCCGAAGCCGGGCGCGAATGGCACCACGGCTTCGAGCGCCCGCCGCGTGAGCGCTCGCTGGCCCGACAGCGGCGCGCGCGGTTCGTAGCCGGAGAGGCGCCGGACGCCTCGGGCCGCCGTGCGCTTCACGAGCCCGAATCCGCCCGAGCGCGGCGGGGCCGGCAGCACTCCGATCGCGAGGTCGGCCTCCCCTCGGACGAGCGCGTCCAAAAGGTGTGCGCCTTCGGCTGCCGTTTCGCCGAGGTCGGCGTCGAGCAGCAGCACAGCGTCTGCGTCGGGGGGAAGGTGGCGGACGCCTTCGTTGAGCGCAGCGCCTTTGCCGCGGTTGCGGTTCAGCCGGACCACGGTCGCTCCGGCCTCGGCCGCACGCGCGGCGGTGTCATCATACGACCCGTCGTCCACGACGATGACCTGCGCCACCCCGTCGATCGCGGCCGCGCTTCGGACGGTCGCGCCGATGCTCGCCGCCGCGTTGTACGCGGGGATGACGACAGCGGCTCTCACTGGATCTTCCTGGCACGACGCGACGCCGCCATTCGCCGGACGCGCGCAACACCGGAGGCGATCTCGTTCACGCCGAGCGCTGCCGCGAGCGCGTAGGTGACACCGAGGCCGATGATGCCGGCGGCGACGAGCTGCAGGACGAAGACGCCGCCTCCCGAGAGCCCCGGGGTGGCGCGGACGAAGGCCGCAGCGGCGAGCGCGCCAGCGAGCGCGGCCAGGCCCGTCTTGAGCGTCGTGCTCACGACTCCGCTGAGCCCGTACGGCCCGACCTTGCGACGCAAGATGACGAGCAGCGCACTCAAGTGCAGCGTGAAGAAGACCCCGTCGGCGACGGGGATGCCCGCGAGCCCGATGCCGCCCCACGCGCCCAGCCCGCTCGTGAGCAGTGCGTAGAGCGACACTTGCAGGACGCTTCCGAAGAAGTTCGTGATCATGGGCGTCTTGGTGTCCTGCAGCGCGTAGAAGGTACGCAGCACGTACATGTTCGCTGCCATGAACAGAAGCCCCGCGGCCCACCACACGAGCACCTGGGCGACGACGGGCACGTCGGACGCGGTGAAGTTGCCAGCCCGGTAGAGGCGGATGACCGGGGTCGCGAGCGAGATGAGCATCGCTGCGAGCGGCAGCATGAGCACCGTGAGCGACTTCAGGCCACGCACGAACATGCGCTTGAAGCCCTCCCAGTCCTGCTTGTCGGCAAGCGATGCGATCTCGGGGAATATCGCGGTGGAGAGCGCGATGGCGAAGACACCGTAGGGCAGCTGGTAGAAGTTCCACGCGTACGCAAGCACCGCAGGGCCCGTCTCTGCCACCTGGAACGCGTAGGCGTTGCGGAACGAGATGCACACCAGGTTGATGATGGTGTAGACGACCATCGGCGCCATCTTGAGCAGGAGCTTCTTCAGCGCTGGGTGTTTGAAGTCGATCGAGAGGTGGAACTTCGCGCCGATGCGGACGAGCGCCGGCACCTGCACGAGCGCCATGACCGCGACGCCGAGGGTGGTCCCGATGGCAAGGCCGTTGATCGCTGCCTGCGGGTGGGTGTCTTTGAGCGGCAGGTACACGAACAGCATGGTCACGATGACCACGACGTTGTTGAAGATGGGAGCGATGGCGGGCGTGAGGAACTTCCGGTGCGAGTTCAGCACGCCCGTCCAGATGGCGAGCGCCCCGTAGAAGACGACCTGCACCGCGAAGAAGCGGAACAGGTGCACCGCAAGCGCGGCCTTCTCCGGCGAGATGCGGAACGTCTGCGTGCGGACGAACGGCTCCGGGAACAGCGTTCCGACGAGTGCGACCAGCCCCAGCGCGAGAACGGTGATGTTGAGCACGGTGCTCGCGAAGCGCCACGCCTCGTCCTTGCCGTCCCGCTGGATACGCTCGATGAACAGCGGGATGAAGACAGACGAGAGCGTGCCGCCTGCGACGAGCTCGTAGATCATGTTGGGGATGTTGTTGGCCACCTGGTAGGAGGCCGAAAGCACGGTGACGCCGAGAGCGTAGGCCATCGCCCAGGTGCGCGCGAAGCCGGTGATGCGCGAGAGGGTCGTGGCCACCGACATGGTGGCGGTCGAACGCGCTATGGACGGCTTCGTCTCGATCGGTCGCTCCTTGCTCGCGACGGCGTGCCTGCACGATTGTATCCGAGCCCGCAGCGCCGTGCGCGCGGCCGAGACGGAGCTGTTTCCTTCGGTATACACTGCATGGGTGCCGCGCCGCGTCCGGCGCTGCCAGGTGGGATACCCCGTCTTCTGGAGCCGCTGATGCGCGATCGTATCGTCCGGGTGCTGGCCGTCGTCTGGACAGCCGTGCTCGTCGCGTCTGCTGGAGGGTGCGCGGCCGCGCGAGAGCCCCTTGGCCCGGCTTCGGGTCCCGTGACGGTCGTCGTCTGCCGTTCCCTTTCTGCCCGCGACATCGCGGGTGCGGGCGGGGCCGCGGCGCTGAAGGCCGTGGCGGACCGCGGTGCCGCGGCGCTCGTTGCGCGCTCCCCGCACGGAGGCGCGACGCTGCGCGAGAGCCTTGCCGGTCTTCCCGTCGCCCTCGTCGATGCAGGTGATGCCGCCGCCGCTCCGAAGGCGGTCGTTGCGGCGGTACGCCGCGTGCTCGACGCGGATCCGGGCGCGACTGTCGTGGTGCTGAGCGATCCGGACGGTGCGGAAGGCGGGCTGGTCGTGGCGGCAGGGCCCGGCATAGGTCGTGGTCTCCTTGCGAGCAGGAGCACGCATCGGGCGGGGCTGCTGGCGCACGAGGATGTCGTCACGCTGGTGCGCTCGCTCGCGTCAAGCGAGACGACCCGTGCGCGCGCCGCTGTCTTCGTCGCTCCGGTGGACGACGCCATCGAGGCGCTCGCACAGCGCGAGGCGTACTTCGAAGCCGCGCGCACGGCTCAGCCGCCGCTTGTCATCGCGTTCGGTGTGATCGCATGTCTGGCCGTTCTCGCTCTGTGGGCGCTTGCGCTTCTGCCGCTGGCGAGCGCATCGCGGGGGTACTGGACGGTGGTGAGCCTCCGGGCCTTGCTGTTCGCGCTCAGCCTCCCGTCCGCGACGCTGCTCGCTCGCGTGCTCGACATGTACCCGCAAAGCCCGCCGCGTCTGCTCACGCTGGTCCTCGGCGTCGCAGGCGTCCTGTGGATCGCTGCGATGGCGCTCATGGAGCGGCGGGGCCCGTCTGCCGCTATCGCCGCGACCTGCGTCGCCACAGCAGCCGTCCTCGCGGCCGACCAGCTCCTCGGGGCGCCGCTCTCTCCAGGGACGGCGCTGGCGTACGCGCCTCTCGCGGGCTTCCGCTTCTACGGCATCGGGAACGAGGGGGCCGCCGTCTTCGTGGGCTCGTGGCTTGCCGCTTCTGCGCTCGCGCACGGCCTGCTGCCCGGTCGCTCCTGGAAGCGTGTGACGCTCGTTTCAGGAGCCGTCGTGGTGGCGGTAAGCAGCCTGCCGGTGCTCGGCGCGAACTCCGTCGTGGCGGCGTGGGGCACGGTGGTGGTAGGCGTCTTCGTGACGGAGGCGCTCCGGGGCCGCGTTCGCGGCCGCGACATCGCAGCCGTCGGCGTGGCCGCCGTTGCCGCGATGGCCTTCGTCGTCGCAGTGGAGCGCCTCACGGGTGCTGGGACGCACGTGGGCGCTGCCGCGGCGCAGGCAGAGGCTGGCGGCGGCCCGCTTCCCGTGGTGCTCGACCGCCTGAGCGCCGTGATCCGCTCGTACGCGGCCCATCCTGCATCGCTCGCAGGCTTCCTCGCGTGGGCGTTGCTCTTCGTGGCCAGATTCCAGGCGCCGAGGCCGTTCGCCGGGATCCTCGACGCACGCCGCGGCGTGCGGGCGGCCGCGACCGCTGCGCTCGTCGGCGGGGCGGTCGCGTCGCTTACCGAGGACTCGAGCGTCGTGGTGATGGTGCTGCTCGTCCTGTACGCTGCCGTCGCGCTCGCGGGCGTGAGCGCACAGGTCGTGCGGAAGGAGGCGTGAAGTGACGCTCACGACGTTCACGTTCGCTCTGGTCGCCGTCGGCGTGCTGTGCTTCGGGCTTCCCTGGGCGGTCGCGTGCCTGCTCGTGCCTGCTCTCCAGTCGTCGCCCGCCGCACGGACCAGGAACTGGCGCGGCGCAGATGTCGTGCTCGGGCTCGGCGCGGTGTGGACCGTGTGGGGCGGTTGCGCGCTCCTCGCGGGCTGGTTGCTTGGCGATCTCGGTGCCTCTGCGGCGAGCGAGGTTATCGTCGTCGCGGGCGTCTTGTCGATCATCACGAGCGCGTTCGGGCTGGTCGACGACGCCTACGGCAGCCGGGACGTCCGCGGATTCTCCGGGCACGTCCGTGCGCTGCTGGAAGGCAGTCTCACCACGGGCGGGCTCAAACTCGTCGGCATCGGCGTGGCAAGCCTCGCGGCAGCGCGCGCCGTGGCTGGCGTGGCGTCGTGGGGCGGTTCCCCGGCGGGGATCCTCGTCGCGGGCGTCACGGTCGCGCTCACGGCGAACTTCGTGAACCTGCTCGACCTGCGCCCCGGCCGGGCGCTCAAGGGATACGTGGCGCTGTCGTGCGCCGGAGCGCTGCTGTTGGCGTCTTTCGTCTACCGGCTTGCAGGCGCAGGCTTCGCGTCGAGCGCGTCGCTCCTCGCAGTGGCACTGCTCGGACCGGCTGCGGCGTGCTGGCGCTACGACCTCGGCGAGCGTGCCATGCTGGGCGATGCGGGCGCGAATGCGATGGGAGCGGTCGCAGGGCTCGTCATCGTCTCGGCGCTACCGCTGCCTGGCGTGGCGGCGTTCGGGGCCGCGGTGCTCGCGCTCAACCTGCTCTCGGAGCGGGTCTCGTTCAGCGCCGTGATCGAGCGTGTGGGTGTGCTTGCGTGGCTTGACGCGCTCGGGCGCGCATCGGCTGGGACCGACGACGCACAGGAGCCGCACGACGAGGGCGCTTCGCGTTATGATGGCAACGACAGCGCAGGCGGCTCTCGGGAGGTCTGAGGATCCGGATGGCGACGAAGCACATCTTCGTGACGGGCGGCGTGGTCTCATCGCTTGGCAAGGGCATCACGGCAGCGTCGCTCGGGCGGCTTCTCAAGGCCCGCGGGCTCAAAGTCACCATCCAGAAGCTCGATCCGTACCTCAACGTCGATCCCGGCACCATGAGCCCGTTCCAGCACGGAGAGGTGTTCGTCACCGACGACGGCGGCGAGACGGACCTGGACCTCGGCCACTACGAGCGCTTCATCGATGAGTCGCTCTCGCGGGAGTGCAACGTCACCGCAGGCTCCGTGTACCAATCGCTCATCGCCAAGGAGCGCCGCGGAGACTTCTTGGGCGGGACGGTGCAGGTGATCCCGCACGTCACGAACGAGATCAAGGACCGCATCGTCAGGCTCGCCGAGCAAACGCAGCCGGACGTCATCATCACCGAAGTCGGCGGGACGGTCGGTGACATCGAATCGCTGCCGTTCTTGGAAGCGATCCGCCAGATGCGCAAAGACCGCGGACGCGACAACGTCTGCTACATCCACGTGACGCTCGTCCCGTACATCGCCGCTTCCGGCGAGCTCAAGACGAAGCCGACGCAGCACTCCGTGCAGGAGCTCCGCAGCATCGGCATCCTGCCCGACTTCATCGTCTGCCGCTCCGACCGCCCGATCGACACCGGCATCCGCCGCAAGATCGCGCTGTTCTGCGACGTAGAGCCGCAGGCTGTCATCTCGGCGGTCGACGCGGAGAGCATCTATGAGGTCCCGCTGACGCTCAAAGAGCAGGGGCTGGACGCGATGGTGATCGAGCGGCTGGGCCTTGCGTGCGGCGAGGCCGACCTGACCGAATGGGAGGCCTTCGTCGCGCACCGCAAGGAGCTCTCGCGCGAGGTGGACATCGCGCTGGTGGGCAAGTACGTGCAGCTGCCCGACGCATACCTGTCGGTGACCGAGGCGCTCCAGCACGCGGGCATCTACCACGACCACAAGGTGAACGTCCACTGGGTCGACGCGGAGCGTCTGACACCGGACGAGGTGGAGGACGCGCTGAAGCCGTACGACGGCATCCTCGTGCCGGGCGGGTTCGGCATCCGCGGCATCGAAGGCAAGATCAGGGCGGCGCAGTACGCGCGCGAGCACAAGGTGCCGTACCTCGGCATCTGCCTCGGCATGCAGGTCGCGGTCTGCGAGTTCGCTCGCAACGTCGCCGGTCTGGAGGGCGCCAACTCGAGCGAATTCGACCCGGTCACGGAGCACCCGGTCATCGATCTCATGCGAGAGCAGGAGAACGTGCGCGACATGGGCGGGACGATGCGGCTTGGCGCGTACCCCTGCAAGGTGACGCCGGGGACGAAGGCGTGGGAAGCATACGGCGAGGAGGTCATCTACGAGCGTCATCGGCACCGCTACGAGGTGAACAACGCCTACCGGCAGACGCTCGTGGACGCGGGCCTCGTGATCAGCGGCGTGTCGCCTGACGGTCGCCTGGTGGAGATGGTCGAGCTTCCCGGTCACCCCTGGTTCGTCGGGAATCAGGGGCACCCGGAGTTCAAGAGCCGCCCGACGCGGCCCGCTCCGCTGTTCCGCGACTTCGTCGGCGCCGCGGTACGCCGGCGCGCCGAGCGCTCGTAGACGCGGCGGAAGGGGCGTCATGCGTCTCGCGTGGGGCGAGGTCGTCGAAGTCCTCGAGACACGGCTTGGGCTCCAGCGTCTGGCGGTGCGCGTCGACGGGAGGGACGCGGTCGCCGTCTGCCTGCCGTCGCTCACGGGCGCGTGCGCTGCTGGTGACCGCGTGCTGCTGAACACCACGGCGGTCGACTTGGATCTTGGCACTGGCGGTGCCCACTTCATCGTGGCACGCGATGACGAGCGCGGGTTCTCAGACGCATCCGGCGGCCATATCATGAAGCTGCGCTACACGCCGCTG
Source organism: Parvivirga hydrogeniphila (assembly GCF_023371205.1). Classification (NCBI taxonomy): domain Bacteria; kingdom Bacillati; phylum Actinomycetota; class Coriobacteriia; order Anaerosomatales; family Anaerosomataceae; genus Parvivirga; species Parvivirga hydrogeniphila. The sequence goes on along the minus strand of NZ_JAMCCO010000002.1, from coordinate 49,954 downwards.
CAGCGAGACGTCCTAGCGGTGGAGGAGCAGGCGAGCGAGCATGCGGAGGCACTGCGCGACGCCGACGATCTGGGCGGCGTTCCCGTCGTCTGCTGCCCACTGCACTCGCATGTGCTTCCGGTCGCCGCTGCCATCAAGGAAGGGGTGCCGGATGCGCGCGTCGTGTACGTCATGGCGGACGACGCAGCGCTGCCTTTGGCGATATCGGATGCAGTCGCGCAGATGCGTGCGGTCGGTCTTCTGGACGGCACCGTGACGACGGGGCACGCGTTCGGCGGCGACTTGGAGGCGGTAACGCTGCACTCCGGGCTCTTGGCGGCGGTGCGCGTGCTCTCTGCGGACGCGGTGGTAGCAGCGATCGGCCCCGGTGTCCCCGGCACGGGCAGCGTGTTCGGGCACGGGGGCGTCGCAGCAGGGGAGGCCATCAACGCGGTCGCGGCGCTTCGCGGTGCTCCTGTTGCGGCGCTGCGGATCTCGTTCGCGGACCCGCGCGAACGGCATCGAGGCGTGAGCCATCACTCGTTCGTTGCGCTCGGACGCGTCGCGCTCGCCCGCGCCCGGGTGGCGGTGCCGCGTCTCGAGCCGCCCGAGGCCGATGTCGTCGAGCGCGCCTTGGAGTCTGCGGGCATCTGGGAGCGGCACGAGCGGGTGATCGTCGACGCGCGCATGCCGGACACGAGGGGCGTTCCGATGCGCTCCATGGGGCGGAGCCCTCACGACGATCCCGTGTTCTTCCTGGCTGCGGCGGCGGCCGGCTCGGTGGCTGCCTCGCTCATACGGCGTCCGCGAAGAAGTCGTGCTTAGGTGATACACTGTTAGCGCGTTGCGCACGCGTGCTGTTTGCGGCATGGGCCGACGCCTCGATAAGCCGTGGAATGCGGGAAAGGAACAGCGATGATCGTCGGTGTCCCCAAGGAGATCAAGAACAACGAGTATCGCGTCGGCATGACGCCGGGCGGCGTGCGGGAGTTCGTTCACCACGGCCATGCGGTCTTGGTCGAGCGCTCGGCGGGCGAAGGGTCGTCTTTCACGGATGAGGCGTACGCGGCCGCAGGCGCGGAGCTCGTCGACACCGCTCAGGAGGTCTTCGCCCGCGCTGATATGATCGTGAAGGTCAAAGAGCCGCAGCCCGTCGAGATCGAGATGCTGCGGCCTGGCCAGATCCTGTTCACCTACCTGCACCTCGCGCCGGACCTGCCGCAGACGCAGGGTCTGATCAAGTCGGGCGCGGTGTGCATCGCGTACGAGACCGTCGAGCTGCCGAACGGCACGCTGCCGCTCCTCGCACCCATGTCGGAGGTGGCTGGCCGCATGGCCGCGCAGGTCGGCGCCACCTATCTCCAGAAGCCGTTCGGCGGCAGGGGCGTGCTCATGGGCGGGGTGCCGGGCGTCTTGCCGGCGAAGGTCGTTGTTCTGGGCGCTGGGGTCGTCGGGACGAACGCAGCGTACGTCGCGATGGGTATGGGAGCAGATGTGACGGTCATGGACATCAACATCGACCGGCTCCGCTACCTCGACGAGATCTGGGGCAACCGCGTCCGGACCCTGTACTCGAGCAAGCACAACATCGAGGAGGCCGTGTACCAGGCGGACCTCGTCATCGGCGCGGTGCTCCTCCCGGGAGCCAAGACGCCGTGGCTCGTGACGCGCGAGATGCTGCCGCACATGAAGCGCGGGGCAGTGGTCGTGGATGTCTCGGTCGACCAGGGTGGCTGCATCGAGACCACGCATCCGACGACGCATGCCGATCCGACCTTCGTGGTGGACGGCGTGCTGCACTACGGCGTGGCGAACATGCCGGGCGCCGTGCCGAACACCTCGACGCTCGCGCTCACGAACGCCACTCTGCGATACGGGCTCGCCATCGCAGACAAGGGGTGGAAGCAGGCGGTGCTCGATGATCCTGCCCTCGCCAAGGGCGTGAACGTGCTCGACGGCAACATCACCTACAAGCCCGTGGCCGACGCCCACGGCATGAACTACACGCCGCTCGAGAAGCTTCTGTAGCGGTCGTCTCTCGGTGGATGCGTCTGCGAGCCCCGGCAGCATCTGCCGGGGCTCGCGTACAATGCAGCCATGGACGCGAGCATTCGGGACTTCCTGGACCACCTCACCGTGGAGCGAGGCGCATCCGCGCACACGCTCGACGCGTATCGCCGGGACCTTGCACGGTACGAAGAGACGCTGCGGGACAGAGGCGTGCCCTCGCCGCCACGCGCGACGCGCGAAGACGTGGTCGAGCACCAGCGTCGGCTGTTCGCACGCGGATACGCTCCCAGCACCGTCGAGCGCAACATGGCGGCGGTGCGTTCGTTCCATCGCTTCTGCGTGCGGGAGGGCCTCGCTGAGATCGACCCGACCACAGGGCTCCCGCTCCCGAAGATCCCATCACGGCTGCCGGACGCGATCACGGTCGAAGAGGCCGAACGGCTGCTGTCGCAGCCGTTTCCGGAGGGCCCCGCAGGCCTCCGTGACCGTGCCATCCTCGAGGTCTTGTACGGGTGCGGCCTGCGGGTGAGCGAGCTCGTCGGTCTGGATGTGGGCCATGTCGACCTCGACGAGGGCTTCCTTCGGGTGTTCGGCAAAGGATCGAAGGAACGCGTCGTGCCGATCGGCGGGTACGCGGCGCAGGCAGTGTCGGCCTACCTTATGCATGGGAGGCCGTTCCTCCGATCCAGACGCAGCGCCGTGCAGAAGGACCGATCGGCGCTGTTCGTCAATCAGCGTGGCGGCCGGCTCACGCGGCAGGCCGTCTTCGGCATCGTGAAGCGCTACGGACAGCGCGCCGGCGTGGACATCCACCCGCACACGCTCAGGCACTCGTTCGCCACACACATGCTCCAGGGAGGAGCGGATCTGCGCTCGTTGCAAGAGATGCTCGGGCACGCGGACATCAGCACGACGCAGATCTACACGCACGTGGATCGCAGCCACCTGATCGAGGAGTACCTCAGCACGCATCCGCGCGCGAGGATGCGGTAAGGCGGGCGCTTGAAAAATCCCTGCTCAGGCCATCTGGTAGAGGTTGCAAGGCGAGGGGTATGATGAATAAGGTTTGCCGGTTCCAGTATAGAAGGAGGCGGTTGTAGCGTGAACACGAAGTGGAGCAGGATCCTCGCCCTGGCTCTGGCTCTGACGCTGCTCGTGGCGTTCGTGCCCGGGTGCGCCAAGAAGACCACGGACGAGGGAACGACCGGTGGCACGGAAGAGCCGAAGACGACGGTCAAGGCTGCGATGGTCACCGATGTCGGCGGGCTCGGCGACAAGTCGTTCAACGACCTGTCCTACGAGGGGCTCAAGCGTGCTCAAAGTGAGCTCGGCGTCGAGGTCAAGGTGCTCGAGTCCAAGGAGATCACGGACTACGAGTCCAACATCGATCAGCTCGCGACTGCTGGCTACAGCCCCATCTTCGCAGTCGGCTTCCTGATGACAGACACCGTCTCCAAGCTGGCCCCCCAGTATCCGGACACGCAGTTCGGCGGCGTTGACGAGTTCTTCGATCCGGTTCCGCCGAACGTCGTCGGTCTCACCTTCAAGGAGCACGAGGGCAGCTACCTCGCCGGGGTTGTCGCGGGTCTGGCGACCAAGGAGAAGTCCCTGTCTGACAAGATCAACGACAAGAACGTCATTGGCTTTGTCGGCGGCATGGACGTGCCGTTGATCAAAAAGTTCGAGGCGGGCTTCATCGCTGGCGCGAAGTCAGTGAACCCGGACGTGAAGGTCATCTCGCTGTACGCAGGCAACTTCACCGACCAGGCCAAGGGCAAGGAGCTCGGCTACTCGCTGATCGAGCAGGGCGCTGACGTCATCTACGCTGCGGCTGGTGCTGTCGGCCTGGGCACGATCGAGGCGTGCAAGGAGAAAGGCGCGCTGTTCATCGGCGTCGACGCGGACCAGTACCTCACTGTGCCGAACAGCGGCGATGTCATGCTCACCTCGATGATGAAGCGCGTGGACGTCGCGGTGTTCGAGACCATCAAGGCCGCCGTCGACGGAAACTTCCCGGGTGGCACGATCAAGGAGTTTGGCCTGAAGGAGGGCGGCGTGGACCTCGCGCCGTTCCACGACTTCGAGAGCAAGGTGCCGCAGTCGATCAAGGACGCTGTCGCCAAGGCTCGCCAGGGCATCATCGATGGCACCATCCAGGTCCCTGACACGCTGTAGCGGGGCCGCATCGAGCGCTTCTTCGCATGCGCTCGTGATGTAGACTGGAAGGGCGGCCGGGTCATCCCCCGACCGCCCTTCTCCTGTGAGAGAACCAGAGCACGGACGGAGGCGCTGATGCCTGTCCTCGAGCTTCGCGGCATCACGAAGATCTTCCCAGGCGTCGTCGCGAACGACGACGTGTCGCTCGCGCTCGAGCCCGGCGAGATCGTCGCTCTGCTCGGCGAGAACGGCGCTGGCAAGACCACGCTGATGAACGTCGTGTACGGGCTCCTTTCTGCTGATGGCGGCGAGGTGTACGTCGACGGCAAGCCGGCCAAGATCAAGTCTCCCCGCGACGCGATCGACCTGGGAATCGGTATGGTGCACCAGCACTTCATGCTGGTGGAGCCCCTCACGGTGACGGAGAACATCGTCTTGGGGCGTGAACCGGGCCGGTTCGGCGTCATCGACTTTCCGACGGCGCGTGAACGCGTGCGCGCTCTTTCTGAGCAGTACGGGCTGAAGGTCGACCCTGATGCGAAGATCCAAGACCTCTCGGTCGGGATGCAGCAGCGCGTCGAGATCCTCAAGGCGTTGTACCAGGGCGCGCGCGTGCTGATTCTGGACGAGCCGACCGCGGTGCTCACGCCGCAGGAGGTCCACGAACTGTTCTCCGTGGTGCGCTCGCTCGTCGACGAGGGCCTCTCGGTGGTGTTCATCACTCACAAGCTCGAAGAGGTCATGGCGGTGGCAGACCGCATCGTCGTGATGCGGGACGGCCGGGTGGTGGGGGAGACGAAGCCTGCCGAGACGGACATGGTGGGGCTGGCTCGCATGATGGTCGGCCGTGACGTGGTGCTGCGCATCGAGAAGGGCACGGCGCGGTGCGGCGAGCCGGTGCTCCAGGTCGAAGACCTGCGTGTGCGTGACGACCGGCGCCTGGAGGCCGTGCGCGGGGTGACCTTCGAGATCTGCGGCGGCGAAGTCGTGGCGCTCGCCGGCGTCGACGGCAACGGCCAGCGCGAGCTCGTCGAAGCCATCGTCGGGCTGCGGCGTCCTGAGAGCGGGTCGATCCGGCTGAAGGGGCGCGACGTGACGCACGCGTCTGCGCGCGATGCGATCGAGGCGAAGATCTCCCACATCCCCGAGGACCGCCATCGCCGCGGCCTGGTCCTGGACTTCACTATCGCGGAGAACCTCGTGCTCGGCGATCATCGCGAGGAGCCGTACGCTACGCGAGGGATCATGCGGCCGGCCGTCATCGCGCAGATGGCGCGCGAACGCATCGAGGCTTACGATGTCAGGACGCCGAGCGAGCGGGTGCTTGCATCCGCGCTGTCGGGAGGCAACCAGCAGAAGGTCGTCGTCGCGCGCGAGATCGGGCGGGATCCCGAGCTTCTGGTGGCGGCGCAGCCGACGCGCGGCCTGGACGTCGGAGCCATCGAGTTCGTGCACCGGCAGATCATCGCCCAGCGCGACGCCGGCAAGGGCGTGCTGCTCGTGAGCTTCGAGCTCGAGGAAGTGATGGCGCTTGCGGATCGCATCCTCGTCATCTACGAGGGCAGGATCGTGAAGGAGTTCGCCGCCGGAGAGGCCGATGATGAGACGCTCGGCTACTACATGACTGGCGGCGGCGGCTCGAAGCTCGAGCCGGCCGCAGCGCAGGGCCGTGATGCGGGAGGAGAGCGATGAGCGAGACCCACGAAGCGCTGCCTGAGCAGAAGCCGTGGATGACCTTCGTCCAGAAGGCCGGAGCGCCGGTCGTCTCCGTCATCATCGCTATCGGCATCGGCTCGATCATCATGTGGATCTCCGGGTATGACGCCGGGGCCGCGTTCGCAGCGCTGTTCAAAGGCGCGCTCGGGAGCCCGAAGGCGGTGGGGGACACGCTCTTGCGTGCGACCCCGCTCATGTTCACGGGCCTGGCCGTGGCGTACGGCTTCCGCGCTGGGCTGTTCAACATCGGCGCCGAAGGGCAGCTGTTCATCGGCGGGCTCGCGGCCGCGTACCTGGGCGTGCGCCTGGGCGGCATGTCGCCTGTGATCGCGTTGCCTGTGGTGCTGCTTGCTGCCATGGCTGCTGGCGCCGCATGGGCGTTCGTGCCGGCCGTCCTCAAGGCCCGCATCGGCGCTCACGAGGTCATCACCACGATGATGTTCACCTACATCGGCAAGTACATCGTGTCGTGGCTTGTCGTCGGGCCGCTGAAGGCGCCGGGCCAGATCCCGCAGACCGAGATGATCGGGACGTCGGCCCAGCTCCCGAGGATCCAGTCCCTCTTCTCCGATGCGACGCTTACGGCCATGCCGTTGCTGAAGCTCGGCCGAGCGCACATGGGCATCTTCGTCGCGGTCTTCTTCGCTGTGATCGTGTGGCTCATCTTGAAGTACACCACGCTGGGGTACGAGAACCGGGCCGTCGGCTACAACCCGTGGGCCTCAGAGAACGCAGGCATCTCCGTGCCTGCGACGATCGTCAAGTCCTTGTGCATCTCCGGCGCGCTCGCCGGACTCGCGGGAGCGGTCGAGGTGATGGGCGTGCATCACCGCATCTTCGACCAGTTCTCCTCCGGGTTCGGCTTCACCGGGATCGCCGTCGCGCTCGTGGCGAAGAACCATCCGCTCGGCGTGATTCCCGCGGCGCTGCTGTTCGGTGCGATGTCGGCAGGCTCCGGCACGATGCAGCTCGAGGCGGACGTGCCGCAGAAGATCGTGCTCATCATCCAGGCGCTCGTGATCTTCCTCATCGCGTCCGAGTCTGTGGTGCAGTGGTTCATCCAGAAGCGGCAGAAGGAGGCGCTCGCTCGTGCTCGGTGACATCATCACCCCGGACCTGTTCGCCTCGGCGCTGCGGATGGCGACCCCGCTTGCGCTCGCAGCCATCGGCGGGACGATCTGCGAGCGCTCAGGCGTCGTGAACATCGCGCTCGAGGGCATCATGCTCACGGGCGCGTTCGCCGGCGCTGCTGTCACGCTGGCGACCGGCAATCCCTGGGTGGGCGTCCTCGCAGCGATCCTTGCAGGCGTTGCGATCGCCGCGATCCACGCGTTCGCGTCGATCAACCTGAGGGCCGACCAGGTGGTGTCCGGCACGGGTCTCAACATCCTCGCCCTTGGGCTCACCGGCTTTCTGATGGAGCGGCTGTACGGGCATCCCGGGACGACCGACCCCGTGACGATGATCCGGCCGCTCTTCTCGTTCCCCAAGCCGTTGGCGGGCTTCGGGGGAGAGGTGCTGCGGTGGATCGAGGGGGTCTTCTTGTCGCACACGCCCATCGTGTACGCGGCCGTCATCATCGCCATCGTCGCGCAGTGGGCGCTCTACAAGACCCGCTGGGGGCTGCGGTTGCGGGCTCTGGGCGAGCATCCGAAGGCCGCCGACACCGTCGGCATCAGCGTGTACCGGGGCAGGTGGGTCGCGGTCTTGATGAGCGGCGCTCTGGCCGGCCTCGCGGGTGCGAACCTGGTCATCGAGCAGGTGGGCAGCTTCACGGAGAACATGACGAACGGCCGAGGCTTCATCGCGCTTGCCGCCAACATCTTCGGCCGCTGGACGCCGGTGGGCTCGTACCTCGCATCGCTGCTGTTCGGTTTCGCTGACGCCTTGCAGATCAAGCTGCAGATGTTCCGCGGCCAGATCGACATCCCGCCGCAGTTCTTCCTCATGCTGCCGTACGTCCTCACGGTCATCGTGCTCGCAGGCGTGATCGGCCGGGCCGTCGGGCCCGCAGCGGTGGGGCAGCCGTACGAGAAGGGCTAGGCGCATGCGGCTCGTCGCAGGCGATGGGGCCCCGTGGAGCGCTGGCCGCGAACTCGTGCACGCGCTCTCGTGGGGTCTCGGCGTGGCCGTCGGCGTGCTCGCAGGGGCCCTCCTCACCTACGCAGGCTCGCAGGGAGCGCCCGGTCCTTCGTCGCTGGGCCCGCGCGATCTTGTCGTCGTGCCGCTTGCGGCGGGAGGCATCGTGACGGCCGCGCACGTGCTCCTGTCGATCGTCGCAGGGCTCGTGCGCGGCCGCACAGCGCAGACCGGCGTCAGCTGAGACCGCTCTCGGCCAGGTCGTTCTCGGAGGCAGCGGCCGCCTTGTGGGCCCGTCTCCGCCGGACGATGGCCCTCACCGCGTAGAAGAGCGCGGCTGCCAGGACGACGAGAGGCAGCAGCGTGAGCGCCACGACGATCAGGATCTTTATCGTCGCAGCCGCGCCACGGAATCCCGTGGTGATCGCGTCGAGGAAGCCCCAGCTCTCGCCCTGAGGACGGATGATCGGCTGCGGTTCCGTGAGCTCGATCGTCACCGTGGCCATCGCGGCCTGCCGTTCGAGGTACTGCACCTGCGCATCGAGGCTCTCGATCTCGCCTCGGACGCGTGAGAGCTCCCGCTCGACAGCGAGCATCTCGTCGACGTTCTTGGCCGCCGCGAAGAACTCGCGAAGGCGCTTCTCCTCGGCGCGAAGGTTGTCGAGCCGTGCCTTGAGGTCCACGTGCTGCTGCGTGACGTCTTCTGCAGACTCTGACTGGCTCTTCACGGTGCCGATGGCCGAGACGTCGGTGACGAATGCCTCGTACGCGCCCACGGGAACGCGGACGGTCACCCAGCCGCGAAGCGCCTGGGAGCCGGTTCCGTAGTCGACCGCCTCGGGGCGGTAGATGGGCGGCTCGTCGTCAGTGGCGACGTTGAGGCCGGTGATCGAGCCGCCGTGCTTCGAGGCGAGCGAGCGGATCTCGTCCACTGCGGCCTTCACGGCCTTCACCTCGATGCGCATCGTCTTGTTCTTGATTATGAGCGGCCCTGCGAGCGTGGGCCCGGCTGTCGCCTGGTCTGGCGCGCCTTCCGCAGTCCCTGCAGCGCCTGCGTACTTGGAGGGCGCTTGTTCGGGAGCGGTCTGCTCGACGACTCCCCGAGAGGCCGCCGTGCCAGACGACGTTGCGGTGCCGAGCACGTCGGAGAGCTCCTTCACCCCGGAGCACCCTGCCGAGGAGAGCACCGCGAGCAGGAGCGCGATGGCAAGGGCGCTTGCAGCGAGCCGGTGTCCGTTCCGCTTCATCTGTCCGTCCTCCATCCTTGTGGCCGAAGACGACGACGCCCTGCCGCCGTCACGATCGAGCGGAACAGGGCGTCGAGCCAGCGGATGTCGTTCGGTCGAGCGCTACGAGACCTGGTCTTCGCGCGCCTTCAGCTGCTTGGCAGCATAGGCAAGGAAGCCGATCCCGATCGCCACCACGGCGAAGAACGCGACCACGAGCATGTTGAACACGATGCTCGCGACGTTGAAGCCCAGTGGTGCGAAATCTCCCATAGGGGTGTTCACCTCCATCGCGCCCGCGGGTACGCGCTGATTCTATCCCTCAGTGCCGACCGCCGGCAACCACGTCGCGCCGTCGCTTCCTTCATTCCGCTGTCAAGGCCCGATTCCTGCCCGTCTGACCGTTTGACGCGCGGCGAGAGCGACGGGTTCGCGGACGGCGCGCTGGATGCCATGCGTGGGACAAGGGTGCGCGTGTGGGCGATTGTGTGGGAAATTGGGTGAAAAAGTGTTGCAAAGTGGGACGCGGTGGAATATCGTAGTGGCAGCGAGGCGCGGTGTGCCTCGGAAGGTGTCCCGGAGGAGCCAGGAGGGACGGGATGTTTCTCGGCGAGTACCAGCACGTGCTGGACGCCAAGGGGCGCCTGTCTTTGCCTGTGAAGTACCGGGCGGAGATGACGGGCAAGCTCGTGGTCGCGAAGGGCCTCGGTGAGTGCCTCTACGTGTACTCCGCCGAGGAGTACCGCGCATTCATCCGCCGGCTGATGGAGCAGGACGACTTCGACCCGCGCTTCCGCCAGGTACGGCGCTTCTTCACCTCGGGCGCCATCGAGACCGAGCTCGACTCTGCGGGCCGGATCTCGCTGCCTGCGAACCTGCGGGAGCACGCGCGCCTCGAGAAGGAGGTCGCGGTGATCGGCAACGGCAACCGCATCGAGCTGTGGGACGCGGCCCGCTGGGCCGCCTACAACGGCGAGACTGCCGAGCGTATCGAGGACGTTGCACGGGAACTCGCTGAGCTCGGCATCTTGTAGGGCCTTGAGAATGGAATACCGGCACACCCCAGTTTTGCTGGCCGAGGTGACGCAGCACCTGACGTTGCACGACGGTTCGATCGTTGTCGACTGTACCTTGGGCGGGGCAGGACACGCGAAACGGGCTGCACAGCTTATCGCGCCCACGGGGATCCTCGTGGGAATCGACAAAGACGACGCCGCACTCACCGCAGCACGAGACGTACTACCCCTCGGCCAGCAGACGATCATCCTGCTCAAGGGTGACTACGGGGATCTCGACGACCTGCTCGTGGAGGCGAGGATCCCGTACGTCGACGCCTTCATCTTCGACCTCGGAGTCTCCTCCTTCCAGCTTGACGAGGCCGGCCGCGGTTTCTCGTACCACCGCGACGCGCCGCTGGACATGCGGATGGACGCCGCATCATCGCAGCCGACCGCGGCCGACATCGTCAACACCTACAGCGAAGAGGAGCTCGCCCGGGTCATCCGCGAGTACGGGGAGGAGCGGTGGGCCTCGCGCATCGCAGCTTTCATCGTCGCCGCGCGGGCCCGCCATCCGATCGCGACCACCGGGGACCTCGTCGACGTCGTCAAGGCTGCGATCCCCGCGGCAGCGCGGCGTGAAGGCGGTCACCCGGCGAAGCGCACGTTCCAGGCGCTGCGCATCGAGGTCAACCAGGAGCTGCGCTCAGTGGAGCGAGGCATCGAGTCGGCGATCGGGTGGCTCGTACCTGGCGGGAGGATCGCGGTGATCTCGTACCACTCGCTCGAAGACCGCATCGTGAAGCGGATCTTCGCGGATGCGATGCAGGGATGCGTCTGTCCGCCCGGTCTCCCGGAGTGCGCGTGCGGCAGAGTGCCGGTTATCCGAGTCGTGACAAGACGGCCGATCGTTCCGTCGGCCGAGGAGATCGCGGCCAATCCGCGGGCTCGCAGCGCGAAGCTCAGGGTGGCCGAGAAGGTTTCAGAGGCGATGGCGTGATGAGGTGAGCGATGGGCCTTCCTGCGCGGAAGATGGAGGTGTACGAGCGCCCGGTCAGGCGATCCGGCGCTTCTGTGCGCACCTCCGCTGGCCCCCGGCGGCGGCAGCGCCGCACCTCCGCGCTGGTCACGCAGGTCTCGATCGCCGCGATCGCGCTCCTCGCATTCGCCGGGGTGGCCCGCGTCGCGGTCGCCGTCCGGGCCCAGGAGGCGGCTATCGACGCGCACAGGCTCGAGCGCTCCATCCGCACCGAGCTGCTCGAGACGCGGGAGCTCGAGGCGGACTGCAGCGCCCTCGAGGCGCCCTCTCGTATCGGAGCGCTCGCGTCGAGCGCGCTCAACATGAGCACCACGGCTCCCCCGAAGTACATCTGCGTTCCGTCCGCTCGCACGGGCGCTGAGGCGCCCAACACGCACGCTTCGGAAGGCGCGAGCGGCAAAGGCCGGCTCGCTGGGCTCGTCGAGGAGATCGTCGCGAGCGAGGCGCAGGCGCTGCTCGTCGGTGACGTCGGGCTCGCGTCGCGCAGATGAGCGGGCGCGCTCGGCGGAAAGGGACGGCGATGAGGGCGGATCGAGGCCGGGGACGGCGGCTCGGACGCTACCTGTTCGTGCTCGTATCGCTGCTGGCGGGGCTCGTCCTTGTCAGCGCGCGCCTCGTCTACATCCAACTCGTGGAAGGTCCGGCGTACGCTGCCATGGCCAAAGAGCAGCGCAGCCGCGAGCTCGAGCTGCCGGCCCAGCGGGGCTCGATCTATGACCGCGAAGGCAAGCCGCTGGCGGTGACGACTGCCGCGAAGACGGTGTATGCGGTGCCGCGCGAAGTGGCCGACGCGCAGGCCGCGGCGCGCGCCCTCGCGTCCACGCTCGGGGGGAGCGAGGAGACGTACCGGGCGAAGCTCGAGAAGAAGTCCAACTTCGTGTACCTCGCGCGCAGGGTGCCGCTCGAGCGAGCGCAAGCGCTGGAGCAGCTCAAGCTAGCGGGCATCTACTTCCAGGACGACACGAGACGCGTGTATCCCGGAAGCAGCCTGGCCTGCCAGGTTCTCGGGTTCATCGGCGTGGACGGCAACGGCCTGTCAGGCGTCGAGAAGCAGTACGACGAGCTCCTCGCCGGCAAGCCAGGCGTTCTCATCTGCGAGAAAGGCATCGGCGGCGTGCCTATCCCGGGTGGCGTGAGCCTGAGAGAAGAGCCGATCGACGGCCAGAACATCGTGCTCACGCTCGACGCGGACATCCAGTACCAGGCCCAGACAGTGCTCGCCGAGACCGTGAAGCGATGGAAGGCCAAGAGCGGGTCTGTGGTGGTGATGGACGCGAAGACGGGCGCGATCCTGGCGCTCGCGTCGGTGCCGGACTTCGACCCCAACCGGTACTCGGAAGCCGACCCGCAGGCCTTCCGGTGCCGCCCTGTCACGGACCGGTACGAGCCTGGCTCCACCGTCAAGGCGGTGACGGCCGCGGCCGCCATCGAGGAGCGCTTGGCGCAGCCGCACACGAAGTTCCGCCTGCCGCCGACGCTCAAGATCGGCACGCGCACGATCCACGAGGCGCATCCGCGAGGCACGGTCGACTGGACGCTCACGCAGATCGTCACGAATTCGTCGAACGTCGGAGCGGTCAAGCTCGGGCTGCTGCTCGGGCCCGAGAAGATGTACGAGTACCTCGAACGGTTCGGTCTCACGGAGCGCTCCGGCGTGGACTACCCCGGAGAGGCCGCGCCGAGCGTGCCGAAGCCGAAGGACTGGTCGTCCACCAGCATCGGCAACATCCCGTTCGGGCAGGGGCTTGCCGTGACGCCGCTCCAGCTGGCGCGGGCGATCGCAGCGATCGGCAATGGCGGTTACCTCGTGACGCCGCACGTGCTGCAGCAGCTGCCCGATGCTCCGACGACGAAGCTCGAGTGGCCGACGCGCCGGGCCATCTCGGAGCAGACCGCTGCGACGATGCGCGAGGTGCTCAAAGACGTCGTCACGGAGGGAACCGGCAAGGGAGCGGCCGTTCCTGGATACACCGTGGCCGGCAAGACAGGCACGGCGCAGAAAGCGCGCACCGACGGCGTGCGCGGGTACGCGAAAGGCAAGTACGTCGCGTCGTTCTCGGGCTTCCTACCGGCGGACGATCCGGCTGTTGTCATTGTCGTGACGGTCGACGAGCCGTCCGGCGCGATCTACGGCGGGACGGTCGCGGCGCCCGCGTTCTCGAAAATCGGCGCGTTCTGCATGGCGCACCTGGGGATACCGCCGCGCGTCGAGACGACGGGCGAGGCCACGCGTTCGACGGAGAGCTCGAGCACGACATCAACGGCTCCGTCACAGGGCGCGGGCAGGTGAACACGGCTGTGGTACGATGCGTCGGCTGGCGACAAGGCAGGCTCTGCAATGGGTGACGTGAGGCTCGACGATCTGTTGGCGGGCGTAGGTGTCGTGAGCGTGCCAGACACCGCCGTTTCCGTGACCGGCATCGCGTATCGTTCCGACCGCGTCTTCGAGGGAGACGCGTTCTTCTGCATACCCGGGTTCGCGCACGATGGGCACGACTTCGCGCCCGATGCGGTCGCGCGCGGCGCTCGGGCAGTGGTGGCCGAACGAGCGCTGCCGGCGCTCGATCCCTCGGTGCCGGTCGCGCTCGTCTCCAACGCGCGGGAGGCGCTCGCGCTGGCCTCGGCCCGCTTCTTCGGCCACCCGAGCAGCGCGATGTCCGTGGTCGGCATCACGGGAACCAATGGCAAGACGACGACCACCTACATCGTCGACTCCATCATGCGAGCAGCAGGGCACGTGACCGGCATCATCGGCACGGTCGAGGTCCGTGTCCGGGACGAGCGGATGCCGGCGGCGAGGACAACGCCTGAGTCTCGCGACCTGCAAGAGCTGCTCGCGACGATGCGCTCCGCGGGCGTGGAGAGCGTCGCGATGGAGGTGTCGTCGCACGCGATCGATCTCAAGCGGGTCGTCGGCATCCGGTTCGCGGTGGCGGCCTTCACGAACCTGACGCAGGACCACCTCGACTACCACAAGACGCTCGAGGAGTACTGGGCGGTCAAGAAGCGGCTGTTCACCGACCACGAGGTGGAGGCCCGCGTGGTGAACGTCGACGACGCTTTCGGCGCAAAGCTCGCGAGCGAGATCCCTGGCGTGCTCACCGTCGGCCGCTCGCCGAACGCTTCGCTCCGCGCAGAGGAAGAAGCGCACGGTGCGGACGGCAGCGAGTTCGACCTCGTTTTCGGCCTGCAGCGCCTCCGCGTGCGCGTTCCGCTGCCCGGTGCGCACAACGTGGAGAACGCGCTCGTCGCGGCCGGATGCGCGCTCTCGCTCGGCATCGACCTTTCCACGATCGCGGCCGGCATCGAGTCGTGTCCGCAGGTGCCAGGACGGCTCGAGCGGATCGACGAGGGGCAGCCCTTCTCGGTGCTCGTCGACTATGCGCACACGCCGGACTCGCTCGCGAAGGCCATCGAGGCGGTGCGCGAGGTGACGCCCGGCAGGGTGATCGTGGTGTTCGGGTGCGGCGGCGACCGCGACCGCGAGAAGCGGCCGTTGATGGGCGCTGCGGCCGGAAGCCGCGCCGATCTCGTGGTGGTGACGAGCGACAACCCACGCAGCGAGGACCCCGTCGGCATCGTCTTGCAGATCGAAGACGGGCTTCGTACGACGGGCGCTCGCTATCAGGTCGAAGTCGACCGCCGTTCGGCGATCCGGGCGGCGCTCACGCAGGCGAAGCCTGGCGATGCGGTCCTCATCGCCGGCAAGGGCCACGAGGACTACCAGATCTTCTCGGACCGCACGATCCACTTCGACGACCGTGAGGTCGCGCGAGAGGAGTTGAGGCGGCTGTGCTGAGAGCAAGCATCGAGCGCGTGCTCGAGGTGACCGGCGGCGCGCTCGTCGCCGGAGACGCCTCGGCAATGACGAACGGCCTTGCGCTCGACTCCCGGAAGGTCGAGCCGGGCAACGTCTTCATCGCGCTTGCAGGCGAGCACGCTGACGGGCACGACTTCGTGCGTGCAGCCATCGACGCCGGGGCGCGCGCGGTGATCGTCACGCGCGCTGAGGAGTCCGTCCTCCAGCAAATCGCCGATTCCCGCGATCCGGACGCGGCGGTCGTGCTCGTCGACGACGCAGTGAAAGCGGTGCAGGCGCTCGCTGCGTACCACCGGTCGAGGCTTATCTGCCCCGTCATCGGCGTGACCGGCTCAACGGGCAAGACCACGACGAAGGACTTCCTGCGCGCTGCGCTCCAGGCGCGGTTCAAAGTCGTCGCAAGCGAAGGCAACCGCAACAACGAGCTTGGCGTGCCGCTCACCATCTTCGAGGCAGGCGCCGATACCGGCGTCCTCGTGGTGGAGATGGCGATGCGCGGCTCTGGCCAGATAGCCGAGCTCGCTGCGATCGCTCGACCGACGCACGGTCTCGTGACGAACGTCGGGTTGAGCCACGTGGGTGTCTTGGGCAGCCAAGAGGCGATCGCTGACGCGAAAGGGGAGCTCGTCGAAGCCATACCGGAGACAGGCGCCGTGTTCTTGAACGGCGACGACGCGTGGACGGAGCGCTTGGCAGCGAAGTCTCGTGCGCGCGTGGTCCGCTACGGGCTGTCCGAGTCGTGCGACGTCAGAGCCGAAGACATCTCGACCGCCGAGGGGGGCTTCCCGGTCTTCACGCTCGTGACGGGTGAAGAGCGGGCGGCCGTGACGCTTCCTGTGCTCGGCAAGCACAACGTCTACAACGCGCTGGCTGCTGCTGCGGTGGCCCTCGATCTCGGCGTGGAGGCCGAGCGCATCGTCGATGGGCTTGCCGGAGCGAATATGAGCGGCATGCGCATGGACGTGTTCGAGTCCGCTTCGGGCGTGACGGTCATCAACGACGCGTACAACGCCAATCCGGTCTCGATGAGGGCGGCCATCGCGGCGCTCACGGACGTCCGGGCGCCAGGAAGGCGCGTCGCGGTGCTGGGCGACATGGCCGAGCTCGGCTCGCTCGCGGAGCTCGCTCACTTCCAGCTGGGTGAGGAGGTCGCGCGCTCAAGGATCGACGTGCTCGTCACGGTCGGCTCGCTCGCGCGGCGCATCGCGGAGGGCGCTCGTGCCGAAGGGATGGATCCGGACTCGATCCGTCCGTGTGCCACGCCTGAAGAGGCAAGCGAGGTGCTCGACGACCTCCTCGAGCCGGGCGACGCCGTGCTGGTGAAAGCGTCGCGCGTGATGGGGCTTGAGCGCGTTGTCGAGGGGATAACTGAACCTCATGTTTAGCTTCATACCAGAGATAGCGCGGTACCCGACCTACCAGGTCCTCCTGGCCGCGGTGGTTGCCATGTCGCTGGCCGGTGCGCTCTTCCCGCTGTGGATCCGGATCCTCAAGTACCGCAACATCGGCCAGCAGGTGCGAGCGGACGGTCCTCAAGGCCACCTGATCAAGCAGGGCACGCCGACGATGGGAGGCGTGCTGATCCTGCTCGTGGTGTCGGTCGTCTACCTGGGCGGTGGCGAGGTCGACCGCAAGGGGCTGATCGCGCTCATGGCGATGCTGGCGTGCGGGCTTCTGGGGTTCATCGACGACTACGCCAAAGTCGTGCACGAGCGGTCGCTTGGGCTCCGCCCGCGGGCGAAGATCGCCGGGCAAGCGCTGGTGGCCATCACGGTCGCGCTTGCGGCCGTGAACTGGGCCCACATCTCCACCAAGGTGCTCATGCCGCCTGTCGGCTACGTCGACCTCGGGACGCTGTCGAGCGTCGTGCGACTGGGCGACGTGGCGGTCCGAATCCCGTGGCTGTACCTCCTGTTGGTGTGGTTCATGGTGGTCGGTGAGAGCAACGCGGTGAACCTCACCGACGGCCTCGACGGCCTGGCGGCCGGCACGGTGACGCTCGTGATGCTGACCTACGCCGCGATCGCGTTCCGTCAGGACTCGCTTGCTGTGTCGCTGTTCGCTTCCACGGTGGCGGGAGCGTGTGTCGGGTTCTTGTGGTACAACAGCCACCCCGCAGACATCTTCATGGGCGATACGGGCTCGTTGGGGCTCGGCGCCGCGATCGCGACGCTCGCGATCGTGACCAAGACAGAGCTCTTGCTTCTGCTCATCGGCGGCGTGTACCTGGTAGAGACGCTCTCGGTGGTGCTCCAAGTCGCGTCGTTCAAGCTCACGGGCAAGCGCATATTCAGGATGGCTCCGATCCACCACCACTTCGAGATGCTCGGGTGGAGCGAGACGAAGGTCATGGTGAGGTTCTGGATCATCACCGGTATCATGGCCGGGGCGGGCTTTGCGCTCTACTTCGTGTCGACTGCGCTGTGGAAGCAAGCATGAGCGAGCGGTCCATACCTTCCGGTTCGTACGCGGTGCTCGGTCTGGGGGCCTCAGGCGAGGCGGTGTGCCGCTTTCTCGCCAAGCGCCTCGATCAGGGCACCGTGGAGCGCGTGGTCGCGTACGACAGCGCGGACACCCCCGAACTGCGCAGCCGTGCGGCCGCTCTCGAGGCGCTCGGGATCGAGTGCGTCCTCGGTGCGCATGCGGTCACGGCGCCGGCAGCCGTGGCGGTGGCGAGCCCAGGCATCAGGCCCGACAGCCCGCTGATGCGCTCCGCGCAGGAGGTGGCACGCGAGGTCTTGAGCGAGATCGAGCTCGCGTACCGCGCGTCGAGCTCTCCGTGGATCGCCGTCACCGGCACGAACGGGAAGACCACGACCACGGCGCTCGTCGGGCACATCCTCGACTGCTCCGGCGTGCCCTGCGAGGTCGTCGGCAACATCGGGCGTCCCGCCATCTCGGTCGTCGATGACACCGGACCGGCGACCGTCCTCGTCGCAGAGGTCTCAAGCTTTCAGCTCAGGTCGAGCTTCAGGTTTCATCCTCGGGTGTCCGTGCTGCTGAACGTCACGCCGGACCACATCGACTACCACGGGTCGTTCGAGGCGTACGCCGCAGACAAGGCCCGCATCTTCGCCCAGCAGGGGCACGGTGACACCGCCGTGATCGACGTGGACGATCCGGGTTCGGCCCGATACGCGCCGATCGTCGAGGCCGCAGGCGTCTCCGTGGTCCGGGTGAGCCTCACGAGCGAGCCGACGAGAGGAGCGTTCCTGCGCGACGGCGTGCTCGTGGTGGCTGGAGAGCACGGGGTCGTCGAGCTCGTCGGGCGCGATGAGATAAGGATCAAAGGCCAGCACAACGTGAGCAACGCGCTTGCAGCGGCAGCGGCTGCGTTGGCAGCAGGCGCCGACCTCGAGGGCGTCCGCGAGGGGCTCCGGACCTTCGCGCCCCTGCCGCACCGGCTGGAGCCGGTCGGCGTCGTGGATGGCGTTGAGTACTTCAACGACTCGAAAGCGACGAATCCAGACAGCGTCTTGAAGGCGCTGACAGCGTTCGACGACAGGCCGCTCGTGCTCTTGCTGGGCGGCAGGAACAAAGGATCGAGCTTCGCGTCCGTCGCAAAGGCCGCGTGCACGCGCGTGCGTGCCGTGGTGGTGTTCGGCGAGGCGGCAGACGAGATCGCAGCGGCGTTCGAGGGAAAGGAAGGGTGCCGGCTGCTTCGGGCCGCGGGCCTCGCGGACGCGGTCACGGCCGCGCGCTCGGTGGCGCGAGCAGGCGACGCTGTGCTGCTCTCCCCGGGGTGCGCCTCGTTCGACGAATTCCGAGGGTACGACCACCGAGGAGCTACCTTCCGCCATCTGGTGGAAGAAGCGGGGCGGGCGACGTGAGAAACCAGCGTTCGCTCGTGCGCAAGGGCCGCGCGCTCATGCTCGTGAGCGCGCTTGGGCTGTGCGGGTTCGGGCTCGTCATGGTGTACTCCGCCTCGTCAGTGAAGGACTACCAGGTGCTCGGCAACAGCGCCTACCACCTGGTGAAGCAGGCGCAGTGGCTCGCAGCAGGGCTCGTCGCGATGGCGCTTGCCTCTCGCCTCGACCTCCGGTTGAGCTCTCGGCGGCTGCCGCTGCACCGGGATGCCCTGGCACTCGGGCTCGTGGCCTGGTGCGCCTCTGTGGCCGGGCTGGTGCTCGTGTTCGCCGTCGGCGTGGAGCGGTACGGCGCGAAGCGATGGCTCGACTTCGGGCCGATCGGTCTCCAGCCCTCGGAGTTCGCGAAGCTCAGCGTCGTGCTCCTGGTCGCTGCGCTCCTCGCGAAGTGGCGCCGCGGAGAGATGGCGGCAGACCGTGCGTTCTGGGGCATCGCGGGAGCGTCCCTTTCGGTCTTCGCGCTCGTCATCCTTCAGCCCGACATGGGCACCGCCGTTTCCATCGCCGTCGGCGTGTTCGTCCTTCTGGTACTCTCAGGCGTGAACGGTCGGGTGCTGCTCGGGCTCCTTGGAGCGGGCGCCGGAGCAGGCATCGCGCTCATCGCAGTGGAGTCGTACCGCATGGACCGGGTGCTGGCCTTCCTCGACCCGTGGAGCGACCCCGGCGACAAGGGGTATCAGATCGTGCAGTCGCTCCTCGCGTTCGGGTCGGGCGGTCTGGGCGGGGTGGGGCTCGGCCTGTCTCGCCAGAAGTTCTCGTACCTGCCGATGGCACACACGGACTTCATCTTCGCGATCATCGGCGAGGAGTTGGGGCTCATCGGATCGCTTGCCGTGGTCGCGGCCTTCGCCGCGTTCGTGTACGGCGGGTTCTTGGTGGCGATGGGGTCTGCCAGCGAGTACGATAAGCTTCTTGCGGGCGGGCTGACCGGCCTCATCGGCACGCAGGCGGTCATCAACATGTGCGCCGCAACCGGGCTGATGCCGGTGACGGGCATACCGCTGCCGTTCGTGAGCTACGGCGGGTCGTCGCTCATGCTGACGCTCGTGTGCGTCGGCCTGGTGCTGGGTGCGGCGCGACGCGCGGAACGGTCGCCAGCGGCCGTGCCCTCCCGTGCGAGCGCCAAGCGTTCTTCGGCGGCCGCCGTGGGCGGGCCGTCATCGACGCGGAAAGGACGTGTTCGTGAGATTCCTGTTGAGCGGCGGAGGGACAGCGGGGCACATCTACCCCGCGCTGACCGTCGCACGCATCCTCGAACAGGACGGGCGTGACGAGGTCATCTTCGTCGGCGCGCCGGACTCTTTGGAGGCCCGTCTCGTCGGTGAGGCGGGCATTCGCTTCGTCGGGCTGCCTGCCGCAGGCTTCGACCGCGCACGGCCGATCACCCTCGTGACCTCCGGCGCGCGCGTCGTGTCATCGGTTGCACGCGGCGTCGCGCTCATCTGGAAAGAGCGCCCGGACGCCGTCGTGGGCTTCGGAGGCTACGCGTCGCTGCCGGTCGGCATCGCGGCCGCCCTCACGAAGACCCCGCTCGTCGTGCACGAGCAGAACTCGGTGCCTGGGCTTGCGAATCGGTTCCTCTCGCGCTTCGCACAGGCCGTCGCAGTGACCTACCCTGGCTCGGTCAAGCACCTCAAGCGCCCAGAGCGCGCCGTTGTGACCGGCAATCCCGTGCGCGAGCAGATCCGGTCGGCGGACCGCTCGCGTGGCAGAGAGGCCCTCGGTTTGGCCGGCGACTCGACCGTGCTCTTGGTCTTCGGCGGGAGCAGGGGGGCGCGGCACATCAACGAGGCGCTGGTTCGGATATGGCCTCGCCTTGCGAGCGTCGACGGCTTGCAGGTGGTGCACGTGGCCGGTAGGATTGAGGCCGCTTCGGTGGCCGAGGCCATGGCTGCGGCGCTCTCGGCTTCTGACGGCAGGTACCAGCTCCACGAGTACATCGACGACATGGGAAGCGCCATCGCGGCCGCAGACGTGATCGTGAGCCGGGCCGGTGCGACGTCGCTTGCAGAGATAACAGCCATCGGGCGCGCGGCAGTGCTCGTGCCGTACCCGTACGCGACGGACGACCACCAGACGCTGAACGCCAGGGCGGTCGCTGCGGCCGGTGCCGCGCTCGTCGTGCCTGACGCTGAGCTCGACGGTGAGGCTTTTGTAGACGCCGTCATGCGGCTCGTCTCAGACGCGCGGCTCCGCGAGGAGATGGCCGCGGCCTCAGCCAAGCTCGGAAGGCCGGATGCAGGAGAGCGAGTTGCTGCGCTCGTCCACGAAGTCGTGGCGCGCGCGCAGCGCAAGGAGACGCCGTGAGCACAGCGTACGCTCACTTCATAGGGATCGGCGGCGCCGGCATGAGCGCCCTTGCGCGCGTGCTCGTGGAGCGCGGCGTCGCGGTCACGGGCTCGGACCTCAAGGAGTCCCGGTACGCGAAAGCGCTCGCCGACCTCGGCGTCCCGGTCGCCATCGGGCACGCCGCTGAGAACCTCGGCGACCCCGACGTCGTGGTGGTGTCCTCGGCGATCCCCGAGTCGAACCCTGAGCTCGTCGAGGCGCGGCAGCGAGGGCTTCCCGTGTGGTCGCGCGCGCAGATGCTCGCGCATCTCGGGAAGGGGCTGAAGACGCTTGCCGTCGCGGGCACGCACGGCAAGACGACGACGTCTTCGATGCTTGCGACGGTTCTGGCGGCCCTCGGGAAGGATCCGACGTTCCTGATCGGCGGCGAGCTGAACGACATGGGTTCGAACGCACGCTCAGGGAGCGGCGAGTTCTACGTCGTGGAGGCCGACGAGAGCGACGGATCGTTCGTCGAGCTCGACCCGTTCGTGGCCGTCATCACCAACATCGAGGCGGACCACCTCGACCACTACGGCTCGCTTGACGAGGTGGTGGCCGCATTCGGGGACTTCATCGCGAAGACTGCCGACGACGGGACGGTCGTGGTGTGCGGCGACGACCCGAAGCTTGCGCACGTCGCGCGCGAGCGCTCGCGAGCGCGCGTCGTGACATACGGCTCCGGCGACGACGTCGAGGTGCGCTTCCGGCCGCTCGAGCAGCGTGGGAGCGGATGGGCGTTCGACGTCTCTTTCCCGGACGGCACGGGCGTCGAGTGCCGGACCGCTGTGCCTGGTCTGCACAACGTGTCGAACGCGACTGCGGTCCTTGCGGCCGTGTGGGCGCTTGCGCTCGACGTCGAAGCGGCCGCGCGAGCCGTCGCCGGCTTCAGCGGCGTGAGGAGGCGCTTCGAGCGCGTCGGCGAGGTCGACGGCATCGTGGTGGTGGACGACTACGCTCACCACCCGACGGAAGTGCGAGCGACGCTCCGTGCCGCCCGTCAGTCGTCGGGTGCCCGCCGGATCATCGCGGTGTTCCAGCCGCACCGCTACACGCGGACAGCCGCGCTCGAGCGCGAGTTCGGAGAAGCGTTCGTCGAGGCCGATCGGGTGGTGCTGCTCGACGTGTACGCCGCCGGAGAGGCACCCATCCCGGGCGTGTCAGGCAAGAGCGTCCTTGACGCGCTCCTCGAGCACGACCCTCGGACGCAAGCAGCGTACTTCCCGCACCGCGCGGAGATCGCCCCCTACATCGCCCGGAGCGCCCGCGCAGGCGACCTCGTGATGACCCTCGGCGCAGGGGACGTGACGCTTCTCGCGCGGGACATCGTGCGCGCGTTGCAAAGGATCGAGGAGTGAGCGGCGTGGAGCCGTCTGTCGAGCGGGCGCGCGAGCGTCTCATCGGCCGGGTCGAGGGCGAGGTCCGCTCAGGCGAGCCGATGAGCCGCCACACCTCGTTCCGCATCGGCGGTCCGGCCGACCTGTTCGTCGTGTGCGATACGCTTTCCGACCTCGCCATCGCAACGGACGTGTTGGCCGAGGAGGAGGTGCCGTGGGTCGTCATCGGCAAAGGCACGAACCTGCTGGTGTCCGACGAAGGCTACCGCGGCGCGGTGCTGCTGCTCGGCCGCGAGTTCCGCAAGCGCGTCCGTGAGGGCGAGACGGTCCGCGCGGGTGCCGGAGCGGTGCTCGCGCACGTCGTGCAGGACGCGTTCCACCACGGGCTTGCGGGGCTCGAGTTCGCCGTCGGGATCCCCGGAACGCTCGGAGGAGCGCTCGAGATGAACGCGGGCAGCAGAGACGTCTGGATGTCCTCGGTGGTCGAGAGCGTGACGCTGTTCGTTCCCGGACAGGGCCTCGAGCTGGTGCACGGCACGGACATCGACTGGGGGTACCGCCGGAGCGGTCTTGCCGGCCGCGGTATCATTGTCGAAGCCGAGCTCAAGCTCCGGGAAGGAGACCCGGTGCGCATCCGGTACGAGATGGAGCGGTCGTTGGCCCGGCGTCGCCAGACGCAGCCCATCGGCAAGCCGAGCGCGGGGAGCGTATTCGTGAACCCACCAGGGCTTTCGGCGGGGCGTCTCATCGAGGAAGCAGGGCTGAAGAACACGCGGCTCGGCGGTGCGCGCGTGTCGGAGGTCCACGCGAACTTCATCGTGAACGACGGCGGCGCGACGGCTCAAGACGTGCTGGGTCTCGTCCGCAAGATCAGACTCATCGTGAAGGAAACCCATGGCGTCGAGCTACGACCGGAGATCAAGTTCCTCGGGGAGTTCACGAGGGCGTGAACGTGCCTTCGGCAGCCACCGGAGCACGGCGTCTCGGGGCAGCGGTGCGAATCCCGCGCACCGCGACCCGTTCGGCGTCGCGCGGCTCAAGCACGAGAGGAGCGCTCGCGGTGGACCGCGGGAGCCGGGCGTCGGCGACCGCATCGCGAAGGCCAAGCGCCTGGAGCGCGAGCGCAAGCGGTTGCAGCGCAAGCGCCGCAACCAGGTCCGCGCTCTCGTCTCGATAGCGCTCGTGGTGGCATCGGCTGTCGGAATCAGCGCGCTTGCGCGCTCGTCTGTCTTCGAGATACGCCAGGTCGAGGTCGTCGGTGTGCGCCACCTCTCGGCCGAGACCGTCATCGGCAAAGCGGCCGTGCCGTCCGGCGCCACGCTGCTTCGGTTCCCCAAGGCCGCCATCGCCGAACGCTTGGCAGCCGATCCGTGGGTCGCGGAGGTGCACCTCACGCGGGACTTCCCGCACACCTTGCGCATCCGCATCGTCGAGCGCGTGCCATTCGCGCGGGTGGACGCTGGCCAGGCGATCTGGCTTATCGACGCGAACGGCATGGTCCTCAGCGAGGATTCCGCCGAGACGAGCGCGGCGCTGCCGGTGGTTCGCGACGTGCCCGGTCTTGAATTGAAGCCAGGCAGGAAGTCGACCTCGGAGGTGCTGCACAACGCGCTGCAGGTGCTCGCCGGTCTTCCGCGTGACTTCTACTCGCAGGTCCGCGCCGTGAGCGCACCGTCTATCGACGAGACGTCCCTCATCACGACCGACAACGTCGAGATCATGGTGGGGGAGGCGGTGGACGTGCCGAAGAAGGGCGAAGTGGCTCGCAAGATCATGCGCGAACAGGGCAAAGATGTCGTGTTCATCGACGTCCGCAACCCTGATCGACCGGTGTCGCGAGGGCTGAGCGAATGAGGTATTCGCAAACGCTTGCACAGCTCGCGACGATAGAGTAAAGTTCATGCAAAGATTGACCGTTTTAGTCGTCATGTATACATCAACTTGAGGTTGATGGTTTGTCGGCGGTCCCGGCAGCGGGAGGTACATATGCTTGAGACGGGGGCGAACTACCTGGCGGTGATCAAGGTCGTCGGCGTCGGCGGCGGCGGCACGAACGCGGTGAACCGCATGGTCGAGGCGGGCGTCAAGGGTGTCGAGTTCATCGCCATCAACACGGACGCGCAGGCGCTCTTGATGTCGGACGCGGACTACAAGGTGCACATCGGCGTCGGCCTGACCAAGGGCCTGGGCGCCGGTGCTGACCCTGACGTTGGGCTCCAGGCCGCCGAAGAGAGCCGCGCTGAGATCAAGGAGGCGCTGCAGGGCGCGGACATGGTGTTCATAACTGCCGGCGAAGGCGGTGGCACCGGCACTGGCGCCGCGCCCGTGATCGCCGAGATCGCGAAGGAGGAGATCGGAGCGCTCACGGTCGCAGTGGTGACGCGTCCGTTCGCGTTCGAAGGACGGAAGCGCGCGCTCCAGGCCGAGGAAGGCATCAAGCGACTCAAGGAGCACGTGGACACGCTCATCATCATTCCGAACGACCGGTTGCTGCAGGTCGCCGAGCGCAAGACGTCGATCCTGGACGCGTTCCGCATCGCAGACGATGTGCTTCGCCAGGGCACGCAGGGCATCACGGACCTCATCACGGTGCCAGGGCTCATCAACCTCGACTTCGCGGACGTGCGGACGATCATGAAAGACGCCGGGTCGGCGCTCATGGGCATCGGCCTTGCGAGCGGAGAGAACCGTGCGCACGACGCGGCGAAGGCAGCCATCTCGAGCCCGCTGCTGGAAAGCAGCATCGAGGGTGCCCAAGGCGTCTTGCTCAGCATCGCAGGCGGAAGCGACCTCGGTCTGTTCGAGGTGAACGAGGCCGCGGAGGTCGTGCAGGCTGCGGCGGCTCCCGATGCCAACATCATCTTCGGCGCGGTGATCGACGACTCGATGATGGACCAGATCCGTGTGACGGTCATCGCGACCGGTTTCGGCGCGAAGCGCAAGCAGGAAGCGATGCAGTTCGAGCAGGCCGCGGAAGCCGGTCCGGCGATCCCGACGTTCGAGCCGGTGAGAAGCGCGTTCGAGGAAGACGAGTACGACATCCCGGAGTTCTTGAAGCGTAGGTGACGCGCGTCAGCTGCTCAGACGATTCGAGCGGGCCGCGCTCTCGCACGGAGGGCGCGGCCCGCTCGGTATCGTGCGACCGTCACTCGGCCGGGGTCTCCGGCGGTGTCGGAGGCTCGGGCGCCGCGGGTGGCGCGGGTGGCGCGGGTGGCGCTGGCGGTGCTGGTGGCGCCGGCGGCGCAGGAGGAGCTGGCGGCGCAGGTGGAGCCGCCGGAGGTGCCGGAGGCGCTGACGGCGCAGGTGGAGCCGCCGGAGGTGCTGGCGGCGTGTACCCGCCGGCCTGATCGGGCGCTGCCACGGTCCCACGCTTGATCTTCTTGTAGACCATGAAGTAGTACACGATCGCGGCGATGAGCGCTGCTCCGAGGAACCACGACACGGCCATGATGATGATCCACGTGGTCTTGCTCTTCCCGTTCGAGTTCGGGAACTCGTACTCCTGGCGTTGGATCAAGTCGACGAGCATCCAGATCCAGAAGACGAGCGACAGGAGCCCGAAGATGCCGAGGCACGCGTAGATCCCGCAGACCGCGCCAAGCGCCGCGTTGTCGTCCGTGCTCTCGTACTGCGCGAACGCCTGCGCGGCGGGAAGGAGCGTGCCGGCGGCGACGAGGACAGGGGCTACGCGTTTGACAGACTGCTTCATGCGATCACCCCCTTTCACCGCAGTCGCAAGCCCGAGCGATCTCGTGCTTGCGCTTCCATTCTGCACCATGAGGGGCGATATCGGCTACTGTGTGTCTATGAGCGGGAGGAGAACAACCAGCACGGGTAGCTCTGAACGCGCGACGTCGATGCCTGCGCCGAGCCTCAGCAGGTGCACCGTCGGCGAGATCGCGTGGCACGAAGACGTCGCGCTTCGCGAGCGGAGCGGCATCGTCGTCGCGTTCAGCGAGCGCACGGGCGGGGTGAGCGAGGCGCCGTTCGAATCCCTCGATCTGGCGGCGCACACCGGCGATGCGCCGGACGCCGTCGATGAGAACAGGCGGCGGTTCCTCGACGCGCTCGGACTAGGCGAGCATCGCGATCGGCTCACCTGCGCGGAGCAGGTTCACGGCGTCCGCGTCCAGACGGTCTGGCTCTCTCAGGCCGGCGCAGGCGGCAGGGCAGCGGGAGGTGTGCCGCCGGTAGCAGGCGCCGACGCGCTCGCGACTGCGCACGAGGGGGTCCCGCTCATGCTGCTCTTCGCCGACTGCGTGCCGGTCGTCCTCGTGGCCGAGCGCGCGCGGGCGATCGCGGTGGCGCATGCTGGCTGGCGTGGCCTTCTGGGCGGCGTGGTGGCGAACGCGGTGACGGCGCTGCGCGGCCTCGTCGGACCGGCAGAGCCTCTCGCGGCGTACGTCGGTCCGCACATCGGGGCCTGCTGCTACGAGGTCGGCGACGAACTCGTTTCGCATTTCGCTCACAAGTTTGTTACGATACGCCGGGCCTCCGGCACGCTGGATCTGCGGGCGGCGGTCACAGAAGAGCTCGAGTCTTCAGGAGTCCCGAGAGAGCGCCAGTGTCACCTCGGCATCTGCACCGCGCACAACACGGATCGCTTCTACTCCTACCGGGCCGAGGGGCGCACCGGGCGCCACGCCGCACTCGCGTGCATCGTGTCCTCGCGCTGATCGTGGCGAGCGCGCTTACGGTCTCGCTTGCGGGCTGCTCGAACGGGAGCCACGCGTCCGACCAGGTGATCGTGACCGGTTCGACCACCATCCAGCCCATCGCGGAAGTCGCCAAAGAGGGGTTCGAGCGTACGCATCCCGGCGTGCGCATCCTCGTAAGCGGCGTCGGGTCCTCGGCGGGCATCGAGAACGTCATCGCGGGCACCGCTGACATCGGCACGTCCTCCCGCGACCTCAAAGGCGACGAGCTTCACGCGGGGCTCGTGGACACGCCGATCGCCTACGACGCGATCGCCGTCATCGTCAACCCGTCGAATCCGGTGGACGGTCTGACGAAGGCGCAGGTCAAGGCCATCTTCGAGGGCAGGATCACCAACTGGAAGCAGGTGGGCGGGCCAGATATGGAGATCGGGCTCGTGAACCGTGACGAAGCGTCCGGAACGCGGGAGGCGTTCTTCAAGATCGTGCTGGACAAGGAGCGGTTCGATCCGACGGCCGTGGTGCTGCCGGGCACCGGGCAGGTGCGTTCGGTGGTCGCGCAGGCTCCGAGCGCTATCGGGTACATCTCGCTCGGATTCGTGACCCCGGAGGTGAAGGCGCTTGCGATCGACGGCGTCGAACCGTCCGAGGAGGCGGTCGTGAACGGACGCTACCCGATCAGCCGCGTGCTGCACTTCCTCACCCGCGGCGAGCCGACAGGGCTCGTGAAAGAGTTCATCGACTACGTGCTCTCACCCGAGGTGCAGGAAGACGTGGTTCGCGATGCAGGCTTCATCCCGGTGACCGCGAAGGACGCACACCAGTGAGCGAGACGCAGACAAGCTCAGCGCCGCGCGAGCTCAAGCTCATGTCGAGGTCGACCTACCTCAAAGAAGCGGCCCTCAAGAACCTGTTCATGCTGTGCGCCACCATGGCTGTCGCGGGTGTCGTGCTCATCTTCCTGTTCGTCGGATGGCGCGGGTGGCCGGTCTTCAGCGAAGTCGGGCTGAAGGGCTTCCTTGGCGGGTCCGAGTGGCTGCCGACCCAGGGCCTGTTCGGCATCCTGCCGCTGCTCGTGGGCTCGCTCGTGGTGACGCTGGGCGCGCTCGCCCTTGGGGCCCCGCTCGCGGTCGGCACGGCGGTCTTCCTCTCGGAGATCGCGCCTCCGCGCGTGCGGTCTGTGGTGCGTCCGGCGGTCGAGCTGCTTGCCGGCGTTCCCTCGGTGGTGTTCGGCTTCTTCGGGCTGCTCGTGGTGCGGCCGATCGTCGCTGACCTCACCGGAGGGCTCGGATTCGGGCCGCTCACGGCGTGGCTCATCCTTGCCATCATGATCGTGCCGACCATCGCGACGCTCACCGAAGACGCGCTGGGGTCGGTGCCGGACGGCATCCGCGAGGCGAGCTACGCGATGGGAGCCACGACGTGGCAGACCATCTGGCGGGTGCTGCTCCCCGCGGCCAAGATCGGCATCATCGACGCAGTGATCCTCGGCATGGGTCGCGCTATCGGCGAGACGATGGCGGTGCTCATGGTGGTGGGCAACGCGCCCGTCTTCTTCCGGGGCATCGGCAAGCCGGTCTCGACGCTGACGAGCCAGATCGTCATGGACATGCCGTACGCTTCAGGCGTCCATCGCACCGCCTTGTTCGGTCTCGCGATCATCCTGTTCCTCATCTCGATGGGGCTGGTGGGTCTGGTGCGCGGGCTTTCCCGGCTGCGTGAGGGGACGCGATGAAGCGCGACGCGAAGAACCTCACGAACACGCTCGCCCTCGCGGCGTTCTGGGTCGCTGGCATCACGACCGTCGTCGTGCTGTTCGCCGTGATCGGCTACGTGTTCATCAACGGAGCGAGGCAGATAAGCCCCGAGTTCATCTTCACGGAACCGCACGGCGTGAACGCTGAGGGCGGCATCTGGCCGACCATCGTCGCGACGCTGTACGTCACCGGGCTGGCGATGCTGCTCGTGACCCCGGTCGCCGTGCTCGCGGCGGTCTACCTCGCGGAGTACGCGGTGCAGGGCAGGCTCGTGCGGACGATCCGGTTCGCGGCAGACACGCTCGCGAGCGTGCCGTCCATCGTCATGGGCCTGTTCGGCCTCGCGCTGTTCGTGGAGTCCATGGGGCTTGGCTTCTCGGTGATATCAGGCGCGCTCGCGCTCTCGTTCCTCATGCTGCCGATCGTCATGCGCACCACCGAGGAGGCCATCCGTGCCGTGCCGAAGTACATCCGGTGGGGCTCGTACGGGCTCGGCGCGAGCAAGTGGCAGACGGTGAGCCGCGTGGTGCTGCCTGCGGCGGCGTCCCGGATCATCACCGGCATCATCCTCGCCGCCGGGCGGGCGGTCGGCGAGACCGCCGTCGTGATCTTCACCATGGGGACGATGATCAACACGCCGATCCTGCCGACCGACCCCGGGCGGTCGATGACCGTCCACCTGTACCAGCTTTCCATGGAGGGCATCAACATGCCTGCCGCCTTCGGCACGGCGCTGCTCCTGATGGCGATGGTGCTCGCGTTCAATCTCTCCGCGCGGTGGCTGCTGCGTAGGAACAGGAGGATGCAAGGATGAGCGACACGCTCGATTGTGCGGCTTCGCCTGCGGTCGAGGGGGCCGCCCCTGAGGTCAAGATCACCGTTCGCGACCTCGACTTCTACTACGGGGACTTCCACGCGCTCACGGGCATCTCGTGCGACATCAAGGCGCGTTCGGTGACGGCGTTCATCGGACCGTCAGGCTGCGGGAAGTCGACGTTCCTGCGCTGCTTGAACCGGATGAACGACCTCATCCCCGGTACGCGCGTCGACGGCACGGTGCTCCTCGACGGGCAGGACGTCTACGGTCCCGGGGTCGATCCCGTCGACCTGAGGCGCCGGGTAGGCATGATCTTCCAGCAGCCGAACCCGTTCCCGATGAGCATCTACGACAACGTCGCGTACGGGCCTCGGCTGCACGGCGTGAAGAAGAAGTCGGAGCTCGACGACATCGTGCGCGAGTCGCTGGAACGCGCCAACCTCTGGAAGGAAGTCAAAGACATCCTCGACCGCGGCGGGCTCACCCTCTCCGGCGGCCAGCAGCAGCGTCTGTGCATCGCGCGCGTGCTCGCGGTGCAGCCGGACGTCCTTCTCATGGACGAGCCGTGCTCGGCCATCGATCCGACGAGCGTCCAGAAGATCGAGGACCTGATGGCGGAGCTCAAGTCGTCCGTCACCATCATCATCGTCACGCACAACATGCAGCAGGCGGCGCGCACGAGCGATGAGACGGCGTTCTTCTTGCAGGAACGCTCGGGAGAGCCGGCGGTGCTGGTCGAGTTCGGCAGGACGGCCGACATCTTCACCAGCCCCAAGGACAAGCGGACTGAGGACTACATCACCGGCCGGTTCGGCTAAGCGCCGCCCCGTTGCCGTCTCGCGGCTCGGCCGAGGCGCCGTCGGGCTTCCGGCACGGTATAATCCGTGCAGAGGCAGATGCGATCGAGGAAGGGCCGATGATGCGAGAAGGATTCCGCAAGGAGCTGAAAGACCTCAAGGCGAACGTCCTCGCCATCGGTCACGACATCGTGGATGTGACGCGCGACGCGGTCCGGGCGCTCGTGGAGGGCGACGTCGAGCTCGCGCAGCGCGTCATCGATGGCGACAGCGACATCGATGCGCGGTGCCTCGGGATCGAAGAGCGCTCGCTCGAGATCATCGCGACGCAGTTCCCCGTGGCGCGCGACCTGCGCCTGCTCCACTCGCTGGCGTACATCGCGATGCACTTCGAGCGCATGGCAGACCTCGCGGTGAACATCGCGAAGGCGGCGCGCCGGACGGCCGGCCGTCAGGGGCCGCAGACGCTGTACGACCTGATCCAGGCGCAGGGCAACCTCGTCCAGCGCGTGCTCCAGGCGATGCTCGAGGCGCTGGAGAAGAACGACCTGGAGATGTCGCGCAAGCTCCAGGACCTCGACGAGCCGATCGATCATCTCTTCAAGCAGTTCTTCCGGGAGTTGGCGCGGTTGCAGGACGAGGAAGACATCGAATGGGGCTCGTCGATGGTGCTGGCGTCGCGCTACCTCGAGCGGATCGCCGACCACGCCGTGGACATCGGCGAGCGCATCACGTACATGGTGACCGGCCACTTCGCGTCATGCGAAGACGACGAGGCCTGATGCTCAGTGAGCGTGATAGCCGAGCGATACCGAGCGGTCCGGAGGGCCGTGGCTGACGCTGCTGATGCGGCGGGGAGGGACCCCGACGACATCACGATCGTCGCCGTCACGAAGAACGTCGGCGTCGCGGAGATCAGGCAGGCCATCGCGGCCGGCATCCGGGACTTCGGGGAGAACCGCGTCCAGGAGTTCTTGGGCAAGTACGGGCTGTTCCCCGACGTCCGGTGGCACTTCATCGGCACGCTGCAGTCGAACAAGGTCAAAGATGTCGTCGGACGTGCCGTCCTCATCCACTCCGTGGACTCGGTGGACCTGCTCGCGCGCATCGACCGTATCGCCTCCGAACGTGGTGTGGTGCAGCCGGTGCTCCTTCAGGTGAACGTCTCCGGCGAAGCGACGAAACACGGGTTTGCGCCCGAAGAGGTCGAAGACGCGCTCAAGGCCGCCGCGGAGATGGGCTCCGTTCGGGTGGACGGGCTCATGACCATCGCGCCGCTCGCTCGACCGGAACAGGTGCGCTGGGTGTTCCGCGGGCTCGCGGACCTCTTTGCCTCTCTGTCCGCGTTGCGGTTCAATGGCACCGAGATGCACGAGCTGTCGATGGGGATGACCAACGACTTCCGCGTCGCGATCGAAGAAGGCGCGACCATCGTCCGTGTCGGCAGGGCCATATTCGGCAAGTGAGCGCGTGTCGAGAAGGGATGCAGCCGTGGGACTCTGGGATTCGATAAAGGCCCGGCTGGGCCTCGGCGATGAAGACGAGTACTACGACGACTACTACGCCGAGGACGAAGACGAAGAGGCCGACGGCCTCGACGTGCCGGCGGTGCGCAGCCCGTACGAGGCCGAGGCTCGCACCGGCGTGCGCCGGTTGCAGCGCGAGCCGGACCTGGACCGCGCCCGCGGCTACGGTGCGCGGACCGCGTCGGTCGAGCCCCTGCCGACGACGAGCGTGCGGGCGGTGCCGCAGGTCAAGATGCAGATCGTCGAGCCGCGCTCCTTCTCTGAGGCGCAGTCCATCGCGGACAAGTTCAAGAGCGGCCAGCCCGTGATCATGAACCTCACGACGGCCGAGCCGGAGCTCGCTCGGCGCCTCATCGACTTCGCGAGCGGTCTCACGTACGGCCTGAACGGCGGCCTGCAGAAGGTCTCGGAGAAGGTCTTCATGCTCACGCCCGCGAACGTGGACGTCTCGGCTGCGCAGCGCAAGGAACTGCGCGATCGCGGCCTGTTCGACTCGGGGGTGTAGCGGTGGGTTTCGGACGTATCGCCATCATCGGCGGTGGCCGCATGGGGGAAGCGATCGTCGCTGGCCTGCTCGCCTCGGGCGCTGCTCGCCCAGAAGAGATCTCGGTCGCTGAGCCGAACGAAGACCGCAGGACGGTCTTCGAGTCGCACGATCTCGTGGCCGTCCCGGACGGTCACGAGATCGTGCGAGACGCAGACATCGTGATTCTCGCCGTCAAGCCGCAGGTCATCGACGCGGTGCTCGCACACCTTGCAGACGAGGTCCCTCGGGAGGCGATCGTGGTCTCCATCGCAGCGGGCGTGGAGACCCGCCGGATCGAGGCGCTGCTGCCGGCCGGCGTCGCGGTGGTGCGCGTGATGCCGAACACGCCCGCCATGGTCGGCGCTGGCATGAGCGTGGTGTGCGGCGGCGCTGCCGCGAGCGACCAGGCGGTCGAGACGGTGCGGTCGCTGTTCGAGGCCCTCGGTACGGCCATCGTGCTTGACGAACGCTACTTCGACGTCGCCACCGCGATCTCAGGGTCGGGGCCGGCGTACGTCGCGCTCGTCGCCGACGCGCTCGCGCGTGCGGGCGTCGCGCAAGGGCTGTCCAAGGACGTCGCGCTCGCGCTCGCGTTGCAGACGATCAAGGGGACGGCCGAGCTCATCGAACGGACAGGATCGCACCCCGAGGCGCTCATCGACGCGGTGGCGAGCCCGGGCGGGACGACGATCGCGGCTGTGCAGGTGCTCGAGGAGCGTGCGGTGCGCGCGGCGTTCGGCGAAGCGGTGGCGGCTGCGGTGCGCCGTGCGCGGGAGCTCTGAGGCGTCGTGACGGTGCTCGGGATCGTCGATTCGCTCGTGAGCTTCTACTCGACGCTCATCATCGTGTACGTCTTGATGTCCTGGTTCCGGCCGACGGGGGTGTTCTACGACGTCTACCGCGTGCTCGGACAGCTGTGCGAGCCGTACATCGGCGTCTTCCGCCGGATCGTGCCGCCCGTCGGCTCCATCGACTTCTCGCCGTTTGTTGCGCTGCTCACGCTGAAGTACCTCATCCGGCCGATATTGGTTAGACTGGTCCTGCAGGTCTCGTAGCGACGGTCAGGGAGGACCGGACCGATGAAACTCACCCCGCTCGACATCCACCACAAGGAGTTCAGCAAGTCGTTGCGCGGCTACAACGAGGTCGAGGTCGACGAGTTCCTCGATCAGGTAGCCGACGAGCTCGAACGCCTCTTCAAAGAGAACATCGAGCTTTCCGAGCGCATCGAGGCGGCCGAGGAGAAGGTGCGTGCGTACCAGGAGATGGAACGGACGCTCAACAACACGCTGCTCGCCGCGCAGAAGTCCGCCGACGACATCATCGCCAAGGCGAAGCACGAGGCCGAGGTGGTGCTGAAAGACGCCGAGGTCAAGGCGAAGGAGATCATCCACAACGCGCTCCAGCAGAAGCAGAAGGCGCAGGCCGACCTCGTGCGCATCAAGCAGGCCGAAGAGGCGTTCCGGGCCCAGTTCCGGGCGCTTCTCGAGTCGCACCTGCGTTCGGTGGCCGAGATCCCGCTGCCCGAGGACGTGAAGGTCCTCGCCGCTGAGGTCGGCGGCGAGGTCGTCGGCGAGGTCGAGGTCGCTGCAGCGCAGGCCCCTGCTCCGGCAGAGGAGACGAGCGCCCAGCGCTCCTACCGCGAAGCGTTGGAGGCGCAGATCCGAGGTGCGGCGGCTCCTGCTGAGCCGGCCGCCGAGGCTGCGGCGGAGAAGCCGGCCGCCCCGGTCGGCGAGCCGCCGGCTCCCGGTTTCGTGCAGGGCATCCAGCTCGGCGAGGTGGCGGCGCCCGACATCACCGAGGAGGAGCCGCGCTTCGAGGTCCCTGAGTTCAAGCTGGACTTCCGCGCGGCGGGCGCGACGGACGACGACCTCGACATCGAGGAGATCGATTAGCGCCATGGGCGTCGTGTTCGGCGTCAAAGTGACGCCGAAGGCGCGCTCGAACGGCTGCGACGGCTGGTCGGGCGCTGAGCTCGCTGTCCGCGTCACCGCCGCTCCTGACCGGGGGCAGGCGAACGCCGCGGTGTGCGCTGTCATCGCCGATGCTCTCGGGGTTCCGAAGTCGTCGGTGCGCGTCGTGCGCGGGCACACGTCACGGCACAAGCTCGTCGAGGTCGACGGCGTGGACGAGCCCGACCTGGAGCGTGCGTTCGGGCCGCGGCCCACGCCGCTCCTGTAGGGCGCGTTGACCGTGCGAGCTGCGCTGCGCTAGCATCGGCACCACGCGGCGCGCAGGCGCCGGCAACACCGACACAGGCAGCGACGAGGACGAGTAGCTGCGAGAGCAGACCTTCCAGCGAGCGGGGACAGTGCGAGCCCGCAGGCGAGCGCGCAGCGAAGATCACCTCCGAGCCTCGGCCCGAACCGCTTCACGCGCAGTAGGCGCCGACGGGAGCCTCCGTTACCAGGCAGCCGAGTGGCGCGCGGGAACGGTCCTCGCGCAAGCTGGGTGGTACCGCGGAGCGTCTGTTCGCGCTTCGTCCCGGCTGGGGCGGAGCGCGTTTTCGTTTCGAGCGATCGAAAGGCGGATCAAGTGGCGAACGACTACAAGGACACGATGAACCTGCCGCAGACGGAGTTCCCCATGCGGGCGAGCCTCGCGCAGCGCGAGCCGCAGTGGCTCGAGTTCTGGCGGGACATCGACGTGTACCGCCGCTCGCTCGAGCAGAACGCCGACGGCGAGCTGTTCGTGCTGCACGACGGCCCGCCATACGCCAACGGCCACATCCACATGGGCACCGCCTACAACAAGGTGCTCAAGGACCTCGTCGTGAAGTACAAGTCGATGCGCGGGTACCTCGCGCCGTACGTCCCGGGCTGGGACTGCCACGGCCAGCCGATCGAGCACCAGGTCGAGAAGAACTTGGGGCCCGAGCGCATGGCCGAGATCTCGCAGGCGGAGCTCCGTGCGCTGTGTCGCGAGTACGCGCTCAAGTTCGTCGACACGCAGCGCGAGGAGTTCAAGCGGCTCGGCGTGCGCGGTGACTGGGACGATCCGTACCTGACGCTCGACCCCGCGTACGAGGCGGGCAACGTGCGGATCTTCAAGAAGATGTACCTCGACGGCGCGGTCTACAAAGGTGCGAAGCCGATCCACTGGTGCATCCGCTGCCACACCGCACTCGCAGAAGCCGAGATCGAGTACTCGGACGAGCGCTCGCCGTCGATCTACGTGGCGTTCAAGATG
Source organism: Parvivirga hydrogeniphila (assembly GCF_023371205.1). Lineage (NCBI taxonomy): Bacteria > Bacillati > Actinomycetota > Coriobacteriia > Anaerosomatales > Anaerosomataceae > Parvivirga > Parvivirga hydrogeniphila. Next base: position 14,132 of record NZ_JAMCCO010000002.1, on the reverse strand, counting down.
CTGGGGCAGACCCCGTGGGACGCCGAAGGCGAGGTCTGGCTGCTCATCTGGACCACCACGCCGTGGACGTTGCCGGCGAACGTCGCCGTCACGCTGGCCGAAGACGCGCGCTACGTCGGGCTAAAAGCGCCCGACGGTCGCGTGCTCGTCGTCGCCGAGGACCTCGCGGCTTCCGTCGCGGCTGCCGCGGGGTGGGAGCGCGCCGAAGTCGTCGGCCCGGCCGTGGCGGGGCGCGAGCTCGCTGGCGCGCGGTATGCGCACCCGGTCCACGACGGCGTCGAGGGCGTCGTCGTGACGGGCGAGCACGTGGACCTCTCGACGGGCACGGGCGCAGTGCACACGGCGCCAGGCCACGGCGAGGAAGACTACTTGATGGGCGTGCGGCACGGCCTTCCGATGCCGATGCCGGTGCAAGACGACGGCACCTTCGACGCGGGCGGCGGCCCGTTCGCGGGGCTGAACGTCAAAGAGGCCGACCCGGTCATCGTCGAGTGGCTGCGCGAGCGCGGCTCGCTCGTCGCGTCAGGCAGCATCGACCACAGCTACCCGCACTGCTGGCGCTGCAAGCAGCCCGTCATCTTCCGCGCGACGGAGCAGTGGTTCGTCTCGATGGACAAGACGGGGCTGCGCACGCGCGCGCTCGAGGCCATCGACACGGTGGAGTGGATTCCGGGGTGGAGCGTCAACCGCATCCGGTCGATGCTCGCCGACCGCCCCGACTGGTGCATCTCGCGCCAGCGCGCGTGGGGCGTGCCGATCCCGGTCTTCACCTGCACGAAGTGCGGCGAGACCGTGGCGACCGAGGCCACCTTCGACGCCGTGATCGACCTGTTCGAGCGCGAGGGCGCGGACGCGTGGTTCACCCGCGCGCCGGCTGAGTACCTGCCGGCCGACACCACGTGCCCGCGGTGCGGCGCAGGCGTGGCCGACCTCGCTCCCGAAGACGACATCCTCGACGTGTGGTGGGAGTCCGGCGTCTCGCACACGAGCGTCCTCGACGCGCGCCCGGAGCTGCGCCGCCCGGCCGACCTGTACCTTGAGGGCACCGACCAGCACCGCGGCTGGTTCCACTCGGCGCTGCTCACGAGCGTCGGCGCGTACGACGCGGCGCCGTACCGGCGCGTGCTCACGCACGGGTTCATCGTCGACGGCGAGGGCCGCAAGATGTCCAAGTCGCTCGGCAACGTGATCTCGCCGCTCGACATCATCAAGGAGTCCGGCGCCGACATCGTCCGGCTGTGGGTCGCGTCCGCGGACTACTCGCAAGACGTGTCGGTCTCTGACGAGATCTTGCAGCGGACGAGCGAGGCGTACCGCCGCATCCGCAACACCTTCCGCTTCCTGCTGTCGAACCTGTACGACTTCGAGCCGGACGATGCCATGTCGTGGAGCGAGATGCGTGAGCTCGACCGCTTCGCGCTCGTGCAATTGGCCGATTTGGTCGAGCGGGTCACCCAGGCCTACGACGAGTGGCGGTTCCACCAGGTGTTTCACGCGGTGTACACGTACTGCGTGACCGACCTCTCGGCCGTCTACCTCGACGTGCTTAAGGACCGTCTGTACGCAGACGCTCCCGATTCCATCTCCCGGCGAAGCGCGCAGACGGCGCTTGCGGAGATCCTGCGGGCGCTCGTGCGGCTGCTCGCGCCGGTGCTCACCTTCACCACGGAAGAGGTGTGGTCGTTCATGCCCGAGCACCTCAAAGACGGCGTCGTGAGCGTGCAGCTGGCCGGATGGCCGCGCGTCGAGGTGCCGGCCGAGGAGGCCGCTGCTCTGCGCGAGGCGTACGGGACGGTCCTCGAAGTGCGCGAGGCGGTGACGAAGGCGCTCGAGGACGCGCGTGCCGTCGGCTCGATCGGCAAGAGCCAGGAGGCGCGGCTTATCGTGACGGTTCCGGCCGAGGCGGCCGCCGTGCTGCGTGAGCGGGGCGAGGAGGCGCTCGCCGAAATGTTCATCGTCTCGGCGGTCGAGGTCCGCGAGGGCGGGGAGACTGCCGTCGAGGTCCTGCCGGCCGAGGGCGAGAAGTGCCCGCGGTGCTGGAACTACAGGACGCTCGGCGTGTCGGTCGAGCATCCGGACGTCTGCGGCCGGTGCGCGGAGGTGCTCGCGCGAATCAGGTGAGAGGCGGTGCGTCCGATGCCGAGCCGAGCGCACAGACGGGCGGTCCGTGCCTTGAGGACGCTCGACCGGACCCGCACGGTCCGGCGATGGCGCGCGGGCATGGCGGCTGACGGCTTCACCTACGACCAGTGGGCGCAGGTTCTGCTCGACGCAGCGCCGATCGGCATCTCGATCGGCAGGCCGGACGGCGAGATCGTCTTCTACAACCCAAGGTGGGAGCGCATCAGCGGTTACACGGCCGAGGAGGTACGGGAGCGCGGATGGTTCGAGCTCGCGTACCCGGATCCCGAGGAGCGCGTCCGCGCGATCGAGGCAGCGGTCGCCGCGCTCAGCGGCGGCGCCCCGTACGTCGAGCTCGAGATCACGCGCAAGGACGGCCGTCGCATCTGGGCGCAGTTCGTGACGGCGCCTGTGGTGGTCGACGGGAAGCGGTACAACTTCACCTTCATGGCCGACGTCACCGAGCGCAGGCTCGCTGAGCTGCGGCTCGCGTCGCACAAGCAAGACCTGGAGCGGGCGGTCGCGGCGCGCACCGCCGAGCTCGAGGGCTTGAATGAAACGCTCGCGATGGTGATCGACGAGCTCAGGCAGGCGAACCTCGCCAAGGATCGGTTCATGCGGACCGTGAGCCACGAGCTCCGGACGCCGCTGAATTCTGTCATCGGTTTCAGCGATATCCTGCTCCGTGGGCTCGCTGGGGAGCTCGGTGAGGAGCAGCGCCGCCAGGTGGAGATGATCAGGGATGCCGGCGAGCATCTGCTGCGCGTCGTGGAACAGGTGCTCGAGGTCGCCGCGATCGAGTCCGGCGAGCTGCAGGTGGACGCCACTGAGTTCGATGCAGGCCATCTCGTCAGCCAGATCGCGGAGATGCTTGCGCCGGCTGCTTCAAGCAAGGGGCTCAGGGTCGTGACGCGTCTGCCGACCGATCCGATCGTCATCGAGAGCGATCCGGCCAAGGTGCGTCAGGTGCTGCTGAATCTCGCTTCGAATGCCGTCAAGTTCTGCGAGCGGGGAGAGGTGGCGATGTCTGTCGCCCGCGACGGGGACTCGGTCCGGTTCGCGGTCGCAGACACGGGACCAGGCGTCGACGAGGCGGTGCGCGAGATGCTGTTCGACGAGTTCGTCCAAGGGCTGTTGCCGGACGGTTCGCGCCCCGACGGCGTGGGTCTCGGCCTGGCCATCGCGCGGCGTGTCGCGGAGGTGCTCGGGGGCACGCTCGAGCTTGTGGAGACGTCCGTGGCGGGAACGACGTTCGTGTTCACGTTGCCGGCTCGGTACCCGTCGCGCTCGGGCAAGCCAGGAGCCGTCTGAGCCGGAGTGCTATACTTATCAGAGAGGACACGGCGCCCCGGACGGGGCGTCTTTCGATAGCGGCCCTGTGACGGAGGATCCGGATGCTGGCAGCGAAGGACCTGGATGCGCTCAAGGCGACGCTCGAGGCGGAGCGCGAGCGCCTGGCGAAAGAGATCGCCGAGTACGAGAGGGACGGCCGGGAGACGCTCTCGGACGTATCGGGCGAGAACAACTACCGCGATCACATGGCGGACCAGGGGTCGGCGACTTTCGCGCGGGAGCTCGACAAGACGCTCGAAGAGAACGCCCGCGAGTCGCTCGCTCGCGTGGAGGCGGCGCTCGCGCGGATCGAGGCCGGCGAGTACGGCACCTGCCGTCGCTGCGGCGCCGAGATCCCTGTCGAGCGTCTCCGCGCCGTGCCCGAGGCGGAGCTCTGCGTGACGTGCAAGGCGCAGGAGGAGTCCCTGTAGTGTCCTCGCGTCCTGCCCTGCGGTTTGTGGCCACCGCAGGGGCCGTGCTTGCGGTCGACCAGGCGAGCAAGGCGGCCGTCCGGCACTGGCTTCCGCTCGGTGCGTCGGTTCCGGTCATCGACGGCGCGCTCGACCTCACGCACGTCCGCAATACGGGCGCCGCGTTCGGCCTCTTCCCGGGAGCGATGGCGTGGTTCATGCTGTCCGCGGTCATCGTGCTCGCGGGGATCGCCTTCGTCTGGTGGCGGCACGCTCCGAGAGATCCGTGGACCGTGGTGGCGCTCGGGCTCATCGCCGGCGGCGCTGCTGGCAACCTCATCGACCGTGCGTTCCTCGGCGGCGTCACCGACTTCTTCGACGTGCGCGTCTGGCCGGTGTTCAACGTGGCCGACGTCGGACTCGACATCGGCGTCGCGATCGTCGTGATCCGTCTGCTGTTCGGGGGCGAGCGCGAGGGTGGCGGCCCGCACGCCGAGCCCGGCGAGGCGGCCGGCTCTGAGCCGCGCGAGGCGAGCGATGGGTGAGCGGCTCGTCGTGACGGTGCGCGCGGACGACGCAGGGGAGCGGCTCGACCGGTTCCTGGCGGGCGAGGAGGCGATCGTGAGCCGCTCGTTCGCGCAGCGCCTCATCGCCGACGGCAACGTGCTCGTCAACGGACGGGTGGCGGCGAAGAACCACGTCGTGCGCGCTGGCGAACGCGTCGAGGTCTTCCTGCCAGACGCGGAGCCTTCAGAGCTCGAGCCCGAGAAGATCCCGCTCGACGTCCGCTACGAAGACGAGCACGTCATCGTGCTTTCGAAGCCTGCGGGGCTCGTGGTGCATCCCGCGCGCGGCCACAAGACGGGCACGCTGGTGCACGCGCTTCTCGCGCACGCGGACGAGCTCGGGACGCTCGCAGGCGACGACCGGCCCGGCATCGTCCATCGGCTCGATAAGGACACGTCGGGGCTGATGATGGTCGCCAAGCGCGACGAGGCGCACGCGGCGCTCGCGGAAGCGCTCAAGATCCGCTCAGTGGAGCGGCGGTACGCGGCACTCGTGCACGGCTACATCGCACCCGATACGGGCATCATCGACGCGCCGATCGGGCGGCATCCGAAAGACCGGCTCCGCATGGCGGTCGTCGACACGGAGGGCTCCAAGCAGGCGGTGACGACCTTCACGGTGCTCGAGCGGTTCGAGGCCGGGACGCACGACGACGGTTACACCCTCATCGAGTGCAAGCTGTACACGGGCCGCACGCACCAGATACGCGTGCACATGCAGTACATCCACCATCCGTGCGTCGGAGACCCGCTGTACGGCAAGCGGCATCCGAAGGCCGATCTGGGGCTGACGCGGCAGTTCCTCCACGCCTACCGGCTGAGCTTCGCCCACCCGGCCACTGGCGAGACCCTCGAGTTCGCCGATCCGCTGCCCGAGGACCTGAAGGCCGCGTACCGCAGCATCGCCGAGCGCTCCATGGGTGTCACGTCCGCGGGTGAGCGAGCCTTGGAGACGCTGGGGCTGCGCTGATCGCTCTCGTTGCGCTCGGGATGCCGAGCTGCTCCGACCGCGCCGCTGAAAGACCCCCTGCAGTTGGGTATGCACGGACTATCGGGGTTCAGTCGGGGGGATCTGAAGCCGATACTTGCAAGATATGGATGGTAAAGAATCGGCTGAAGAAGGGGGTCGCCGGTGCGGGTCCTCGTCGTCGACGATGACGCTTCCAACAGGTATCTGCTCGAGTCCGTGGTGCGGTCGGGCGGGCACGAGGTCGTCTCCGCCGCTGATGGCGAGGAGGCGCTCGAGATCGCACGGAGCAACCCGCCGGACGTCGTCATCACCGACATCCTCATGCCGCGCATGGACGGCTATCAGCTCTGCCGCTCGTGGAAGACGGACGATGTGCTGAAGACGAAGCCGCTCGTCTTCTACACCGCCTCATACACCGACCCGGAAGACGAGCGGTTCGCGCTCGAGCTAGGAGCTGACGCGTTCTGGCGCAAGCCCCTCGACCCGCTGACGCTGCTGGAGAAGCTCGGCGAGGTGGCGAAGTTGGCGGGTTCTCCCGAGGAGGTGCGCGCACCGGAGATCGAGGACGAGCACGAGGTGCTCGTCGAGTACAACGCGCGACTCGTGCACAAGATCGAGCAGAAGGCCGCGGAGCTGCAGCGGGCGAATGAGGAACTGCGCCGGGCGATGCAGATGCTCGCCGAAGAGGTCGAGGTCAAGGCAAACCTCATCGCGGAACTCAACGCTGATGTCGCGAAACGCAAGGCGCTCGAAGCCGAGCTTCGCGCCGAGCGCGACTTCACCCGCAGCGTCGTCGACGTCCCGGACGTGGCTGTCGTCGCGCTCGACTCATCCGGCACGGTGATGCTGTTCTCGAAAGGCGCAGAGGCGCTGACCGGAGTCGCCGCCGGTGACGCGGTGGGGCGCACCCTCGAAGAAGCGCTCGGCCTCGCTGACGACTGCAACCTCGCGGCTGCCGTGCGAGCGGGCGCCTCGGTGCGCTTGCGGGAGGAGATCGTCTCGCGATGGGGCGAGCCCCGGATCGTCGCCTGGACGGTGTCGGCCTCGGAGGGCAGGGTCTACCTGTTCGGGCAGGACGTCACGGAGACGCAGCGGGCCCAGGCTGTCGATCGGATCGTCGCGGAAGTCAACGCCCGTGTCGCATCGGGAGCGCCGATCGCCGACATCCTCCTGCAGGTCTGCGAGGCAGCCGCATCAGGGCTCCCGCGCTGCACGGTGGCTGTCGCGCTGCTGGGTGTGGACGGTGCCGCCACCGTCGAGGCAGACGGCCTGGCTGACGCCGTCGAGGCGATCCGTTCGCGCGCGACGCCTTGGCAGGCGATCCCGGGCGGCGAGCGTGTCCTCGACGGCGAGACGGTGGTGCTGGCCGCTGAAGAGCCCGGACTCGAGATCGGCAGTCCCTTGTGGAACGCTGGCGTACGGGGCGTCGCGCTTGTCCCGATGTGGATCGACGGCGTCGTCGCGGGCGCGGCTGGGTACTTCGCGGGCCTGCCGCACGGCATCGACGAATCGACGCTCCGGATGCTCGAGCGGCTGACGGCCTCCGTCGCGACGGCCATCGCGCTTGCGCGGAGCCGCGAGGAGCAGGCGATGCAGTCGGCGGCGCTCGCGTCGGCGGCTGACGGCATCGCGATCGTCGACGAGCGCGGCATGATCGTGTCGTGCAACCGTGCGCTCGCCCGTCTCACAGGCTACTCGGAGGCCGAGCTGCTCGGCCGGGACATCGCCGACCTCCACACGGCGGCCGAATCCGAGGGGTGGCTGTTCGTGCTCGGAGGCGTCGCGGAGTCGTGGACCGGCGACACCATCGGGCTTCGCAAGGACGGCAGCCGGTACTACGAGCGGATGTCGGTGGCGCCGGTCGACGGCGTGAGCAGACCGCGGTTCGTGGTCGTGAAGCGCGACGTGACCGACGAGCGGATGCTCGACCAGCTCCGAAGCGGGTTCGTCGCCAACGTCTCGCACGAGCTCCGGACGCCGCTCACGAGCATCCTCGGGTATGCGGAGCTGTTGTCGAACATGCATCCCGGCGACCTCGCCGGAAAGGCCGCAGACGTGGCCCGCAAGATCGAGGCGAGCGCGATCCGGATGCGCGACCTTGTCGAGGAGCTCCTGGAGGCGACGACGATCCAGGCCGAGGGCGGTTTGAAGCTGCTGAAGCGGCCGGCGGACCTCGAGCAAGTGGTGCGGCTGCGTGCCGAGGCCGTGCCGCGCAGCGCCGAGCACGTGCTCGTCGTCGACGCGCAGCCGGACATGCCGCTCGTGGTGTGCGATCCGGACCGCATCGGGCGCGTCGTCGAGAACCTCGTGAGCAACGCCGTGAAGTTCTCGCCTGAAGGCGGCACGGTCACGGTGCGCGTGGGCGTCGAGGGCGGCGAGGCGTTCATCGCCGTGTCCGACCAAGGCGTCGGCATCCGCAGCGAGGACGCGCCGAAGCTCTTCGACCGCTTCACGCAGGCCGACATGTCCTCGACGCGGCGGTTCGGCGGGCTGGGCGTGGGGCTCTTCGTCGCCGACGAGATCGTGCGCGCGCACGGAGGCCGCATCGAGGTCGCGAGCGAGGTGGGGCGCGGGAGCACCTTCACGGTGCGGCTGCCGCTGGAGGAGCCAGCGGGGGAGTAGGCAGAGGCCGGGAGAGGCAGCGGCGCAGCTCTTCTCGACCTCGTATGCGCGGCAGACTGCCTTCGAGCAAGCGATCGAAGCTCTTGACACCTCCACCCCCCCGTGGTTCCCTCTGCAGTGACAGGCCGGGGGTCCTGTCAGGCACTGCACCGGAGGGGGAGGGGTCCCATGCGATCGTTCATCCGCGCTCGGTCCGCACGCTTCGTCTCTTTCCTGCTCGCGTTCACTCTTGCGACGACGCCTGTGCTCGGAGCATTCCCGTCGACCGCGCACGCGGAAGACGCGGCAGACGGCGTCGCTGCCGCGAGCCCTGACGGGCTGCCGCCGGGGGCGGTCGAGGATGTCTCGCTTCGCACGAGGAACGCCAAGCAGTACCGGCTGCCCGACGGCCGCATCGGGGCGGTGATCTCCGAGGCGCCGGTCCACTACCGGGACGTGTCCGGAGCCTGGGTCGAGATCGACACGACGCTCGTGGGCGATCCCGCCACAGGCAGGGTCCGCACGAAGTCGGCGCCAGCGGTGTGCTCGTTCGGCGCCGACTCCGCTGGCGGCCCGCCGGTGCGGGTGAGCGCTTCGGGGCGCTCCGTGGGGCTGAACATGCTGGGTGTGGCCGAAGGCCGGCCGCTCGCTCTCGGCTCGCACGCCTGCTACGCAGGGGTGGCGGCAGACGCGAGCCTGGTCTATGAGGCGCAGGACGACGGGATGAAGCAGACGATCGTGCTGTCGTCCCCGAAGGCGGCCAGCTCCTACCGGTTCTACCTCGATGCAGGCGGGCTTTCCCTGCGCGAGGACGGATCAGGCGGCTGGGTCCTCGTCGAGCCGGAAACCGGTGCGCCCGTCTTCGGCATCGGCGGCCTGTGCGTGTTCGACTCGAGCCGGAACGCCGCGGGTGATCCAGCCTACTGCCCTGACGCGACGATGACGGTCGAGCCGGTGAGCGGCGGCGCGTACGTCACCTATAGCGTCCCGAGCTGGTGGCTCGCCGACCCCTCCCGTCGCTTCCCCGTGATGATCGACCCAAGCCTAACGGCTGTCTCGGCGCTCGACACCTACGTGGCCAGCGCGTATCCGACCACGAGCTACAACTCGTCGACGGAGCTCAAGTGCGGGTACTACGACTCGACGACCGGTCATAACCGCACTCTCGTCAGATTCGACCTCACCGCCATCCCGTCGATCGCACGTGTGGACTCGGCTACGTTCTCAATCTACCAGTTCCACACCTACTACACGAACACCTCGACCACGACCTACCTCGCCAAGGCCACCAGCTCATGGGGTACGGCGACCACGTGGGACACGAAGCCCTCGTATTCCTACCTTGCCAGCCAATCGATAGCCGGACGCGGCGTGTGGGTGAACTGGTCCCAGGCCGCAGTCAAGACCACGGTCCAGAACTGGGTCGCCAGCCCGTCTTCGAACTACGGGTTCATGTGCTACCAGAAAGAGGATGGCAGCGAGAACACGACGCACTGGCGGAAGTTCTACGCACGCGAGTATTCCGACAGCGCCCTGCGTCCGAAGCTCGTCGTGACTTACACCGTGATCCCCGACCCGGTCACCGATGTCTCCGCGTGCACGCACGAGGCCTACGAGTGGTTCCGCGAGGTCGACCGGAACGGCGACGGCGTGTCCGACACGCCGGATGACCTTCCGCGCGCAGGGCGCGGCGGCGTGAAGCTCGCATGGCCTGCCGCCCCGCGTGCGGAGGGATACAACATCTACCAGTGGGACGGGGACTCTTACGAGAAGGTCGGTACCACCCTCGGCTCGAACGCCACGACGTGGACGAGCCAAGGATGCGGCATCTACCCGACGGACTCCGAGATCGCAGGATGGTCGCCAGCATCGAGGAACGCGCTCACGCGCGCCGCGAGCCCGAGAGCGATGTCGCAGGTCGCCACTGTAGCGGTTGAGGGACAAGGTGGGGCCGGCCTTGTGGTCACCGACGGCACGTACCTGTTCGTCAGGCGGTGGGGGACCTATCCCGGATCCGCTGCATGGAAGCGCATCGGCACGGGATTCCACGGGACAGTCGCCGGCAAGGATTATGGCACGGTCGGCCCGAGCCTTGCAGCACAAGACTCCTACTCTGCGTTTTACCTCGATGGGTTCCTGTTCAGTGGAGCGGCTGTGGCGAAGAACGCTATCCGAGGCGTGTGGAAAGACGCGCCTGCGGGCGAGGACCAGTCGAGGGAGATCACGTTCTCCGCACCGCTGCTCGACCGACGCACCGGAACGGAGCTGACTGAGGCGTCGAGCGACGTGCTGGTCACGACCGACGGGAAGTACATCTACAACGTCGCGTACGGCGTCGGCGGCTCGACGTACAACGGCTATACGATCCGCGTGTTCGGCACGGACGGCGTCAAGCAGGGCGCTGACCGCACCATCGCAGTGCCATCCGAGTACATCGACGGCGTGCTGTGCGACGGCTCGGCGCTGTACCTCATCGAGTGGGCGAACACCGACTCCGCTCACGTGACCAAGATCCGCTTGTCGGACTTCCGCATCGCGAACCAGTGGCCAATCAACCAGGCCACGACTCGCGTCATCAACGGATGCTACGACCCGGCGAACGGCTGCTTCTGGCTCGGCTCTTTGGATCGAGGAGAGGTCCGGCGTTACCTCGGCCCGGGCCTGGATCTGCGCGACGACCCGAGGCCGCTGTATCGCAAGGGCGCGAACAGCACGTACTACGACAGCACGAACTACTGGTTCAGGATCGTCCCGTTCAACGACTACGGGCAGCCCGACATCTCGTCATGCGCGGCGTACACGCCCACCCTGGACAACCGCACGGTCCGCGTCGCCGACCAGGCCCGCCACACCACCGCCGAGCTTCCCGACGTCGCCGGCATGGACGCTGCAGTCGAGCTCGACAGGGGCGCGCTTGCGCTCGACGCGACCGACCTCGAGATCGCCTCGTGGGGCCCCGCCGCGCGCATCGCCAGGAGCTACTGCTCCTCGTCGACGGCGCCCTCGCTCCTCCATGGCGCTCCGGGGTGGCGCTTCAGCTTCGAGCGCGCGCTCGAGATCACCTCGACGAGCGTCACCTACGTCGACGAGACCGGGCAGCGCGACCGGTTCGTGCTCGCAGGCGGCGCCTACCACGCGCCGAACGGGAGCTATGCCAGGCTTGCGACCGAGACCGTAGGCGGCGCTTTGCGCTACCGGCTCATCCAGCGCGACCGGAGCTCGAGCGTCTTCGATGCTTCCGGACGCCTCCTCGCCGACTACGACCAGGCAGGCAACGCCGTGACCTATGAGCGCAGCGCGGGGACGCTTGCGATCACCGCCGCCAACGGCCAAAGGATCGCGGTGTCCTTCGACGCCGACGGCCACGTGCAGTCCGCGACGTATGCCACGGCGGCCGGCACGCGGACCGTCGAGTACGCCGATCGCGGCGGGGGCACCGTCGCGGTGACCGCGTACGCCGGGAGTGACGCGGCTCGCACCACGGTGCTGGCGCACTCTGCCGGCCGGCTGGCACAGGCCTCCGTGGAGGGCTACGCGCCGGGCGGCGTGGCGGCGTCGTGGAGCGTCATCTACGGCGGCGACGGCAGGCTCGCCAGCCTGAGGCTTCCCGGGTACGTATCCGACGGCCTGCGCCGCATCGACGTGACGTACTCCGGCGCGAGCGCGACCGTCACGCGCTTCGGCACCGTGGAGGGCGCGCCAGGAACCGCCGTGCTGCAGTCCTACTCGTGGAACCCCACCGGCACGACGGCGTCCAAGACCGATCCGTACAGGCAAGGAGCGGCCCCCGCGACGTGGACGTACGCGTACAACGCTGCCAACGAGGCCGTCCAGGAGCTCTCGCCGACTGGCGCCAAGGTCTCGCGGACGGTCGACGGACGCGGCAACGTCATCGAGGAGGTCGACGAAGAAGGCCACCGCACCGTGTACGTCTACGACGCGCTCGACAGGTGCGTGCGCGAGGTCGACCCGCGCGGCTGCACGACCTACCGTACCTACGCGTCGACGGGCTTCGAAGGCGCAGGCCCGCTCGTCGCCGAGGAGAAGCAGCTTACCGGCACGGACCGCTCGCGTGTGGAGTACTCGTACAACGCGTCCGGCACCGTCGTCCTCGAGAAGCAACAGCTGAATGCGAACGAGTGGGCTGTGACAGAGTACTCGGACTTCGCGCTGTGCGGCCAGGCGCAGACCACCACCCGCAAAGGCGTGCGCCTGTCCCCCAGCGCCCAGCCCCTCGACCTCGTCGAGCGCACCTCCTACGACGCATTCGGCAACGTCGTCTCGCGCACCGACGCGTGCGGCGTCGTCACCGAGCGGAACACCTACGACATCGCCGGCCGCGTGCTCGAAACGGAAGACGCCACAGGCACGGTCACGCACCACGAGTACGACCTGCTCGGCAACGAGACGCTTACGTGGCGCGAGGCGCGCGACGGCTCGTGGTGCGACCGGGTGGCGAAGACCTACGACGCCGAAGCGCGCGTGCTGGTCGAGACCAGGTACCTTGCGGATGCCGCAGGCCAGCCGGTCGCGGCAGGCACGGTCACGCACACCTACGACCAGATGGGCAGGGAGGTCGCAAGCGACGATAGCAAGGTGGCCGGCCAGGCCGTGACCCGCTTCGACGCGCGCGGCAACGCCACGGCGGCGTGGGCGGAGGGCTCGGACACGTCGTCGCCCACCGCGGCCACGCGCACGGAGTACGACGCCTACGGCCGCGTTAGCCGCGAGCTTTCGCCAGGTGCCGAGACCTCCGCGACCGTGACCACGTACTACCCGAACGGCCTGGTCAAGCGGGTCACGAACCCGGACGGCAGCTGGACTGAGCACGCCTACGACCAGGCCGGCAACACTGTGAAGGAGACCAAGCCGACCGAGGACGGCGGCACGACGGTCACGACCTTCGGCTACGACGTGGGCGGCCGGAAGATCTCCGAGACCTCGAGCGACGGCGCCACGACGACGTTCGGCTACGACCTGGCCGGGCGGCAGGTCTCGGCGGCCTCGGAAGGCGCGACCCCGACGGTCAGCGTGTACAACACGGTGGGCTGGAAGCTTTCTGAGACCGATCCCGACGGCGTCGTCAAGACGTGGACGTACGACGCGTGCGGGCGCGTGCTCGAAGAGGCGGTCGACGGCAAGGCGTCGACGACCGCGTACGACGCGCTCGGCAACGCCGTCTTCACCCGGCAGGCCGACGGCGCCGTGGCCCGGTACGTCCATGACGCGTTCGGGCGCGTGGTGCAGGAGACCCAGGAGAGCTCCTCAGGCGCGGTGCTCAAGCGCACGAGCCGCACGTACGACGCGATGTCGCGCACGGTCGAGACGACGGTGACGGATCTGGTGAGCGGCGCCGTCCGCTGGAGCCGCACCACGTACCCGGAGTCCGGCTCGCCGATAACCACGATGACGGTCTCGTATGCGGGCGTGAGCGTGGAGGTGACCTACGACGGCGCGGGCCGCGAGGCGTCGCGCGTCGCCTCCACGCCGGCAGGCTTCCTGTCCCTGTCCTTCGGCGACTTCGACGCGGCCGGCCGCCCGCGCACGATCGACGCGGGGAGCGCCGGCTCGAAGACGCGCGCCTTCGACCAGGCGGGCAGGCTTTCCTCCGAGTCCGGCTACGGCTACGCGGCGGGCCTTGCCGTGCCCGGCGCCGAGCTTTCCTACAACGGCAACACCGGCAGGCTCGAGGCCGAGGCGTACCGGTTCGCGTTCGGCGGGCGAACCGACAGCGTGCGCAGCTACGCCTACACGGCGGACGGCAGGCTCGCCTTCGCGTCTATCTCCGGGATGCCGGATGCCGCGTACGCCTACGAGCCCGGCACGGGCAACCTCATCGGCATCAAGCGCGGCTCGGAGCCGACGACGACGCTTGCCTACGAGCAAGGCTCGGGCCGCATCGCGGCGCTGATCTCGCAAGGCGCGACGCAGACGGTCTTCTCCTTCGACAGCCGCGGCAGGCGCGCCTCGCAAGGGACGCCCGCTTCTCCGCAAACCGTCCGCTTTACCTACGACGACGCGGACCGGCTTGTCGGCTGCTCCGACGCGTCCCGGGGCGTGTCTGCGAGCTATGCGTATGACGCCTACGGCCAGCGCCTGCGCTCGGTGGTGGCCTCAGGCTCGCTTACCTCC